>NZ_JBHULV010000023.1:106710-163042 GCF_042684645.1 Pedobacter alpinus | reverse complement strand
AACTGTAAATCAATTAGTTAATAATTCCGTTTTACGAAATCGGAAATTGTTCGGACAGATATGATTTAAAATAAATTAATATTTGAACTCAGGTTATAAACTTTATCATCTTAAAAGAGTACATAGAAAATCCCAAAAAATCTCCATTTCAACAACTAAAAAATAATAGATTTCATTTGATGCAGTATATTCCTATTTTTGATGCACAGTAATTTTATTTATAATGAGTAATTGGTTTAAGAAGAATGGTATCCATATAGGTATCATATTGTTTTTTTTGATATTGTGTTTCGTGTATTTCTCTCCAGCTTTCCAAGGAAAGGTTTTAATGCAAAGTGATGTGCAAAAAGCAGCGGCAACCCAAAGTGAAATTATGAAATATAATGAGCTTGACGGGAAAGCCCCACTTTGGACAAACAGTATGTTCGGCGGCATGCCTACTTACCAAATTTGGTTAAAATACCCAAGTAACATTACCACACATATTATTGATGGTATAAAAGCCTCTTTCCCAAACCCCGTTGATATTGTATTACTTTATTTAATAGGAACTTACTTTTTGTTAATTGTTTTAGGTTTAAGTCCTTGGTTAGCAGCAGTTGGTGCTTTGGCATTTGGTTTTTCCTCCTATAATTTCATATTTATTGAAGCGGGGCATAGCAACCAAGCAATGGCTATTGCATTTTTCCCTTCCATATTGGCGGGTATTTTTCTTACTCTAAAAGGCAAATATTGGTTAGGTGCAGCAGTTACTGGCTTATTTGTAGCTTTAGAAATTAGGTCAAACCATATCCAAATGACCTATTATCTTTTTATAGCCTTATTAATTTTAATGGGAATTGAGTGTTTTTATGCCTATAAAAATAAAACCCTGAATACTTTTGGTAAATCTGTTGGTGTACTTGTATTAAGTGCAATATTGGGTGTAGCTGTTAACGCTGGTACTTTATGGACAACTTATGAGTATGGGCAGTTTTCTACTCGTGGAAAATCAAACATCACTACAGATAATTTGCGACCTAACAATGGTTTAGATAAAGATTATGCTTTTCAATGGAGTCAGGGCGTTGGAGAAACATTTACCTTATTAATTCCAAACGCTTACGGTGGTGCTTCTCAGCCAATGTTAGATGCAGAATCTAACGTTGCCAAAGCCATTGTTGCTAAAGGAGCAGATATTAACCAAGCTACAGGTTTTGCTCAGCAAATGCCAGTTTATTGGGGGCCTAAGCCATTTACATCTGGTCCGTGGTATTTTGGGGCTTTTGTGTTGTTCTTATTTATTTTTGGATTATTTATAGTAAAAGGCAAGTTAAAATGGTGGTTATTAAGCGCAACTATTTTAAGCATTCTCTTAGCGTTTGGTAAAAACTTCAGTTTAGTATCCGATTTATTCTTCAATTATTTCCCACTATACAACAAATTCCGTTCGGTAGAATTTAATTTAGTTATTGCCAGTTTATGTGTCCCAATATTAGCTTGTATGGCTATTTTTGAAGCTACAAAACCTTCCGCAGATGTTAAAGATGTTGTGAAGAAACTAAAAACTAGTGCATATATTGTTTTAGGTATATTGGTAGCTTTATTAGCAATACCATCCGTATTATTTAGTTTCAAAGCAGATAACCACCAAGAATTTTTAACTCAATTAAACCAGATTGCTGGCGGTGACAATAGTTTTGGTCAAAGCATTGCTTCTGCATTAATTGAAGACAGAATTTCGTTATTTAGGGCTGATGCTCTTCGCTCTATTTTATTCATAGTTGTAGGGATAGGCGTTTTATGGGCATTAATTAATAAAAAAATAGCTCAGCCTTTAGGCTTAATTATTATTGGTTTAGTAGTGCTTACAGATTTATGGTCATTAGATAAACGTTATTTAAATGACGAAAAGTTTGTTGCTAAAGCCATTATGAACCAACAAGCTAAGCCACGTGAAGTTGATGAGTTTATTTTAAGAGATAGAGATCCTCATTTTAGAGTTTTAGATTTAAGCATTTCAACTTTTCAAAGTGCAGATGCTTCTGCTTTTCATAAAACAATTGGGGGTTACCACGCTGCAAAATTAAAACGCTTTCAAGAAGTTGTTGATAAGCAATTTACAGGTAGTTTAAACCAAGATGTTTTGGATATGATGAACACCAAATATTTTATCACTACTGGTAAAGATGGACAAAGTGCAAGCATGCAATCTAACGGAACAGCAACGGGCAATGCTTGGTTTGTTAACGCTATTCAATATGCAAAAAACAACGATGAGGAGATGAATGGCATTAGCTCTTTTGACCCTATAAAAGAAGCGATTGTACACGAAGAATTTAAACCTTTAATAGAGGGCGAAAAAGTAGGTGTTGCAACAAATGGGAGTATCAAACTAACAAGTTATCATCCAGATTTAATGAAATATGAATATACCGCAGATAAAAATGTGGTAGCTGTGTTTTCGGAAATTTGGTACCCAAAAGGATGGAATTTATACGTTGACGGCGAACCTAAGTCATATTTTAGAGCTAACTATCTGTTAAGAGCGGCAGTTTTACCTGTCGGAAATCATAAAATAGAATGGAAATTTGAACCAACTTCGTATTTTTTAGGAGAAAATATTTCGTTATTTGGATCTATTCTCTTATCTTTAATTTTAATAATAGCAATCTACCGCGAGATTGCTCGTAAGCAACCAGCTTAAACTAACCAGTAATAAGAGAAAATCCCGATTCAAAAAGATCGGGATTTTCTATTTTATAACCTTTTTTAACACTAAATTAATCGTTGGTTTTATTGTACTTCAAAAAATAAAACGCCAATCTAAATCCTATAATAATATGGTTGTAAGCGTTTGGCAAAACACCATAATATTTACTAAATATTTGAAAACGTTCTTTTAAACTTTGTAAATGCTTTTGTTTAGAAAGCCCACCAATTAAATACTTTGCTACATAAATATTAACGTTCACAATTAATTTTGCTTTCCTAATAGCTGCTAAAATCCAATCAATATCTGCACTAAGCTGGTAATTTAAGTTGTAGGGCTTTACAATTTCTCTTTTTATGTAAATAGCTTGGTGGCTCACACTCATGCCATACTTAAAACTACTTAAATTAAGATTTTTTGGAGTTTTATGCCTCCGTTGTCCTTGGCTTTCCAATTGCTCATTAATCATTTCGGTTTCGCCATAGTAAATATCGGCAAAAGGGGGTTTGTTAAAAATTTCACTTACCGTATCATGGCTATAAATTTCATCTCCAGAATTCATAAAAAGCACATAATCTCCAGTTGCTAATGCTAGACCCTTATTCATCGCATCATAAATACCCTTATCTTTTTCACTTTTTAAAACAGAAATTTTTGAAGCATATCTTTCTACCACAGCCAATGTGCCGTCATTACTTCCTCCATCAATAATAATATATTCTATCTCAGAATAAGTTTGATTGATCACAGACAAAATAGTGCGTTCAATATGTTGTACATTGTTATACACTACTGTAATTACAGATAATAAAGGTTTAAATGTTTTATCCATAAAAATCTTAAATTTTAAATTGATTGAGATACCAATATTTCACCCCAAGCTTTAAATCTTCTAACCTCCACTTCAAACCCTTTCCAATAATTGCTTATAAAGTTCAATATGTTTTTTGGATATGATGTCTTCAGCAAACTCACGCATTACTTTATCTCTGGCATTTTTGTTTAACTCACTTCTATTATGATGGTTATAAATCCACTCTAGCCCTTTCATAAAATCTTCAGCATCTTTATATTTTGCTAAATATCCGTTAATCTTGTGCTCTACCATATCCGGAATTCCGCCGGTAGTAAAAGAAATTACTGGAGTGCCACAGGCTAAACTTTCCATTACTGTGTTTGGTAAGTTATCATCTAAAGAAGTAGTTAAAAAAGCGTCTGCTGATGCATAAGCTTGGGCTAACAATTCATCGTTATTAATAGTTCCCAAAAATTGTACAGGAATTTTAAATGGGGGAGGAGACTGGCTATTTCTATTCCCAAAAACAATTAAAGTAACCTTATCTTTTAAGTTTGGGTGCTTTGCAATCCATAAATCAATTGCTTCAATTAAATAAGAAGTGCCTTTATGAGCATCTTTTTTAGACGGCATAAATCCCGTTAGTAAAATAAAACCATCAACTTTTAAGTTCAATTTTTCACGAGCAATTTTTTTATCAATAGGCTTAAAAATATTTGTTTCTAAGGTGTTGGGTATGGTTTTAATAAATCTGTTTTTTAATAAACCACTGTTTTTCGCAGCATTAGCCAGCCAATTACTCGGGCTAATAAAACTTGGTTTTAAAGTTTGGTAGGCATTATTTTTTTTCTCCCAAATTTTATGAGAGATATCATCACTTTCTGCATCTTTTAATAGTGGGCAAAACCCGCAAGATGTTTTATAGTTTTGGCAATCAAACCTTACATGGCAACCTCCAGTAAAAGTATTGCTGTCATGCATTGTCCATATAATAGGTTTATTTAGTAAGGACAATTTGGCTAAAGCCGATGGATTTAAAAACCCATGATTAATCCAATGTAAATGAATTATATCTGCACTTTGCAGTGCAGGGTGTTGGTGAATGTCTTTCCCAAAAAACGAAAGCGAAAAAGGTACTTTTAAATCTTTTTCATAAAACCTTGGCAAATAGCGTTCGGCTAAAATATTTATGGTAGCAAGAAATTTTCCAATTAAACTAGGGTATAAAGCTTGTATATCTTCTCTTTTGCCTAACTTAATAAAGGTGTATAACTGACTGTCAATGCCGGCTTGTTTTAAAGCAGTATTTAGTCTATAGCTTGCCCTGCCAGCCCCGCCATTTCCATCATAAGTGTTTAAATGTATAACTTTCATTTGCTGTAAAAATACAATTCTTTGAGTTCTTTTTCTTTTCTTTGCATTAAGCTTATGGCAAACGAATTAACCGACAGACTTTTTTGGAAAAATTATTGGGAAAGTAAAAAAGACCTCATCTTTGTAATCCCAGAAAAATATGTTTTTAAAGAAATTTTCGACAGGTTATTTAAAGAACAAAAAATAAATTCTGTGATAGAACTGGGCGGTTTTCCTGGTTATTACGCCACTTTTCTGAAAAAGTTTTACCAAACAAATACCACGCTATTAGATTATTTTGTTTATCCAGAATTAACCCAAAAACTACTTCAAAAAAATGGTTTAGCAGAAAAAGATGTTGCTATTATCGAGGCAGATTTATTTAGCCATCAGCCAGTTCAAAAATATGACTTGGTACTTTCTTGCGGTTTAATAGAACATTTTGAAAGCACTAAATCCATAATAACACAGCATTTATTGTATTTAAATGATGGCGGAAAGCTTTTGATTACACTGCCAAATTTTAAAGGAGTAAACGGTTTTGTGCAAAAAACATTTGATTTAGAGAATTACAACAAGCATAATATTGGCAGCATGAACATTCAACTATTAGTTACTATAGCTAAAGATTTGGGCTTAAAAAATGTAAATGCTTATTATTTTGGTGGTTTTAGTGTATGGTTAGAAAACAAACAGCAAAAATCTACATTTACAAAAGCTTTTGTAAAAACAATTTGGTATGCCGGAAAATTATTGACTAAGCCTTTTGGTTACCAAAGTAGGTTGTTTTCACCATATATAGTTTTAGAAGCAACAAAATAAATTACCAATTATAATATTATTTACTACTTTTACAAAGGGTAGTCTTTTTACAGTTTAATAGCGCATATATCACGCTGCTATAATTTTATGTATTTAATTTTCTTTAATGATGCAAACTGTACCGAGCAAACAAAGATTACTATCCTTAGATTTTTTTAGGGGATTAACCGTAGCCGCCATGATATTGGTGAACAATCCTGGTGATTGGAGCCATATTTATGCACCATTTGCACATGCGGCCTGGAATAGTTGTACACCAACTGATTTAATATTTCCCTTTTTCTTATTTATTGTTGGTGTTTCAATAGTGTTTGCAATGAGTTCGGCAAAACAAGATTCCAATAATCATCCCAAACTTATTAAAAGCATTTTAAAACGTAGTTTAACTTTGTTTGTTTTAGGACTTTTGCTTTCTCTTTTTCCTTTTTTCAATTTCGCTGAGGTTCGTATTCCAGGTGTTTTGCAGCGCATAGCCATAGTTTATTTAATTTCTGGCTTATTGTTTATAAAAGTTGATTCAAAAGCACTTTTCAGAATATTTATAGTAATACTATTATCGTACTGGTTAATAATGACTTTTGTTCCCGTTCCCGGATTTGGGCCAGCTAATTTAGGCAAAGAAACAAATTTAGGAGCCTGGCTTGATAGGTTGATTTTTACGGAGGCTCATGTATGGAAATCTGCTAAAACTTGGGATCCGGAAGGCTTGTTAACCACATTACCAGCAATTGCTACAGGTTTATTTGGCGTTTTAATAGGTCTTGTTTTAAAATCCAATCTTAAAACGCAGGAAACAAAAGTAGCTTGGTTATTTACTTATGGTTTTATAGCATTTTTATTAGGATTGTTTTGGGATACATTTTTCCCTATAAATAAATCTTTATGGACGAGTTCTTATGTGCTTTACACAGGAGGCTTAGCAAGTATGGTTTTAGGTTTATGTTATTGGATAATTGATGTTCAAGGTTTTACAAAGTTTACTAAACCGTTTGTAGTTTATGGTGTAAATGCAATTACTGTTTTTTTCGCATCAGGCATTATTGCTAGGTCCATGAGTTTAATAAAAATAACAGTTAACGGCGATTTGGTTTCTTTAAAACAGTATTTATATCAAACTTTTTTTACACCCTATCTTTCTTCTTATGACGCTTCTTTGGCTGGCGCTATCACTTTTGTGTTGATATGGTATCTGGTGCTTTGGATGATGTATCGAAAGAATATCATTATTAAAGTGTAATATTGCTTTTTAAAGCAGATAAAGAGTGTAATTGCACTCTTTATCAGTTAATATGTTAATTCTCAATTTCAAAACTTTAGATGCTTAAAAATTTTGGTGTTGCATTTTCAGTTTTCAAGAAAAATTAAAAAGTAACGTAACTCTCCACTTCTTCATTTTTATCATAACGTTCATTATACTCTTTTTGCCTTTCAATAGCTTCATCTGTTTTTTTACAAACAAAGCCATCTTTGGTTACGGTAACCTTTATGTACTCGCTGGTAGCACCATCTATACATTCGTTCATTTGGTAACGCAAAAACTTATTTGCCAAATTCCTCTCAATCAATAAAGTACTGTTTGCCGGTATTTGTAATTTGATTTCTACTTTCTGACTTCTCCATAAACCAAATCCTTTTAAAGCAGATTGCCAATCAAAAGTTAAAACAGAATCTTTTTGTTGGTAATAGTAATCAATATTGTAAGCGTTTTCTAAAGCAGTATTAAAGTTTTTCCCTCTAGCAGAAAAGGTTTTAACCAAAGTAGGTGTAGTATTTTCTGATACCTTTAATGTTAACTCCACATTGTTTGGAGTGTCAAAATCCCTATCATTGCCGGTAATAGTAATTATTCTATCGGTATTTCCATCTTTTGAGATTTTTTCTTGTATGGTTCTTTCTTGTCCGCTTTTTAGTATATACGTATTGTTAGCATTAGTTTTAAGATTTACAGATTCGCTATAACTTGCTTCTTCTTTAAATTCAGTAGCATTTTTAGCAATACAAAATGTACCAACGGCTAAAGCTAAAATCCATGTCATCAATAAGCTAAAACTTACAGTTTTTGTAATTGTTCTATTGTTAAACAATACCCTTAAGCCAAAAAATAAAACACTTAATAAGGGAATAAAAATCACCAAAAAAGCACAAATATATAATGCAGGTCTTAATTCGGGTATAACAATATTAAGTGGAAAAATGGTAGCAACATCTGTGTTGCCTGCATAGCCAAGAAATACTAGCAACATTATGAATGCAGTAATTATAAGTATGCTAATTACAATAATCACAAATACGCCAAATATTTTCAAAATTATTTTGCCAGTTTTGCCCAAAAAATTGGCTAAGCCTAAAATAATTGTTCTTATAAAACCACCTATATTACCAATGGCGGGGATATTTTTTTTTGCAGTGTTAAAATTTAACTTCACCGCTTCAAGTTCATCCTCAATGTTTTTCTGAAACGCTTGTAGATTTATTTTTTCCCCTTTCATTTCCATTCTTTCTGTTCTGGTTTTTGCTTGTGGCATCACAATCCATAGCAATAGGTAAGGCAGTAATCCAAACCCAAAAAATAGAAACAATACCACAAAAGCTATTCTTATCCATTTAGCTTCAACATCAAAGTAATGAGCAATGCCAGAGCAAACACCTCCAATTATTCTATCTTCGGTATCTCTAAATAATTTCTTTGAAAAATTAGTTTCCTCAACAATTGATTTAAAGTTCTCTTCTTCCTCGGTTTCAAAATCAGAAGCCTTGCCCATTTTTGTAATGATAAGCTCAACATCAGTCTCAATAATTACTTGTTTATTGTTGTTTAGTAAAACCTCAGAAAGCATTTCTGCAATTCTATTTTCTATATCATTGATAATTTCTAAATTATCTTGATAATTGGAAAAGTGAGTTTTAATTTCAACAATGTATTTTTTAAGCATTTCGTAAGCATCTTCTTCAATATGAAAAATAACGCCACTTATATTAATGATGATGGTTTTGTTCATGATGATTAGTTTTTTGTTGATGAATCTCTTTTGTTTATACTAGATTGTACTGCGAAAGCGAGGTCTTGCCATGTTTGGTCAAGCTGTAATAAAGCTTCCTTTCCAGTTTCTGATAGTTGGTAATATTTTCTGGGTGGGCCAGATGTAGATTCTTGCCAATTATAAACTAATAGGCCGTTATTTTTCAATCTTGTGAGTAATGGGTAAAGCGTACCTTCAACCACAAGCAATTTAGCTGCTTTTAATTCTCCAATAATATCAGACGCATAAGTTTCGCCTCTTGATATTATAGTGAGGATGCAGTATTCTAAAATACCTTTCCTCATTTGTGTTTGAGTGTTATCGATTATCATAATACAAAGATATATGTATTATTTGGTATTATGTAATACATAGTACTAATTATTTTGAAAAATTTTCCTCAATAAAGATTTAGTGAAGTTTTAATTAAAATCTTATTATGCTTGCATAGTAAAATAGTTTAAATTATTAATTTTATAATTAAAAGCATGTAATTTTGCGTTTATATTAAATTGTAACCAGTTTATTACATAAATATTTAATTTAATATCCAGATTACTTGTAAAATAATTAATTAGTTGATAATGAGTTTATTATGTTTTTATGTTAAAATTTGTTAAAAAAAAATTTGTTTTTAACATAAAGTATAACTTATATTTAAAGTTAATTAACACTATTTACTAACTAACTTTATTAAAATTGTATGAAAAAACTTATACAAAGTTTATTCATCTTGTTGCTCGTAATATCAACAGCGATTGCGCAAGACAAAACAGTTACAGGAACTGTAACTTCGAAAGATGATGGCGCTCCACTTCCAGGAGTAAGTGTTGAAGTTAAAGGCACAAAAATTGCTACACAAACCTCATTGGATGGTAAATATTCCATCAACATGCCAAGTGGCTCTACACAGCTGGTTTTTAGTTACATTGGTTTTATTAGTAAAACCGTAACGGTATCTGGAAGAACGGCAAACGTTTCTATGGATACAGATAATAAGCAACTTTCAGAAGTTGTAGTAGTAGCCTACGGAACATCAAAGAAGGAAGCAATTACTGGTTCTGTTGCAACTTTAGGAGCTACAGCTATTGAAAACAGAGTGGTTACTAATATTACCAATATTTTGCAGGGTCTAGCTCCAGGTATTCAGGTTAACGGCGCCAGCGGTCAACCAGGTAACAGTGCTGCGGTTAGAATTAGAGGTTTTGGCTCAATATCTGCCTCAAATTCGCCATTGTATGTTTTAGACGGATCTGTTTATGATGGTAATATTGGCGATATTAATCCGAATGATATTGAAACGGTTTCTTTATTAAAGGACGCTTCATCATCAGCACTTTATGGTGCAAGAGGTGCAAATGGAGTAATTATTATTACTACAAAAAAAGGAAAATTAGGTGAACCACAGTTAAGTTTAAATTTAAATCAAGGTTTTTCTGAAAGAGGAATACCAGAGTATGATAGAGTTGGAACTTTAGATTATTACCCTGCTGCATGGCAAGCTTTAAGAAATAGTTTAGTTTATCCTAGGTCTGGTACTGGTGCAACACCTGCTGCTGCAGCTACTTCGGCATCTAATACAATACAAGGTAATTTACTTTACAATCCGTTTAATGTACCCAACAATCAGATTGTTGGTACAGACGGAAGGCTAAATCCTAATGCTTCATTGCTTTACAATGATTTTGATTGGTATGCCCCACTTCAACGTACTAGCTCAAGAACAGATTTGAATTCAAGCATAAGCGGAAGAACCGGAAAATCTGATTATTACATTTCTCTCGGTTATTTAGATGATAAGGGATTTATTGAAAGAACGGACTTTAGAAGATTGACAGGTAGAATTAATGTTAACTCTCAGGTTAAAAGTTGGTTAAAAACAGGTTTAAATTTAGGTTCAAATTTATCTGATGGCAATTTAGCCGCAACAGGTGCTTCAAGTTTTGTAAACGTATTTAATTTTGCAAGAGGTATTGCTCCAATTTATCCAGTAAGAGCTTATGATGCAACAGGAGCTCCCATTATTGACCCTGCCACAGGGCAGCAGTTTTACGATTATGGGGAACATCCTGGTGCGATTAACCGTCCGTCTGGTGGTGCAGCCAGTGGCAGAAATATTGTTTACGAAACGTTACTTAATGATATTGTTAATAGAAGGGTTGCCTTAAACGCTAGAACGTATGCTGAAATCAAATTTTTAAAAGATTTCACTTTCAGACCTTCATTTAGCATAGATATGAGAAATGCGTTTAATGATGAATTTAGAAATCCTATAGTTGGTGATGGAGCTGGTTTTAACGGATTAGCAACAAGAAGCTCTTCTTTAACTAAATCATATACTTTAAATCAAATACTTTCTTACACTAAGAACATTCAAAAACATAATTTTGATGTTTTAGTAGGACATGAAAATTATGACCTTGAATTTACTAGTAATAATTCATCTAAAGTGAATCAAATATTAGCAGGTAATACTCAGTTAGCAAATTTCGTAACACCTCAAAGTGCTGGTGGTTCACAGGATGTTTATAGAATTGAATCTTATTTTAGTAAGGCTAGTTATAATTATGATGAAAAATACTTCTTCGATGCGTCTCTGAGAAGGGATGGATCTTCTAGGTTTTCTACAAAATCTAGGTATGGGACATTTTATTCTTTAGGTGGTTCTTGGTCAATAAGTAAAGAAAACTTTATGAAAGATGTTTCCTGGGTTAATGACTTAAGATTAAAGGCTTCTTATGGAGAAGTAGGTAATGATGCTCTATTAGATGGAAATGGAAATAACTCTTATTATAACTATCAAGCTTTTTATGATTTAGGCTGGAATAATGGTAATCAACCAGGTATTTTGTTAGCAACTGCTGCAACTCCAGAATTAAAATGGGAAACTGTTAATACGTTAAATATTGGAGTAGCATTTTCTTTGCTTGATAATAGATTAACTGGAGAGCTAGAAGTTTTTAATAGAGGATCAAGAGATTTACTTTTTGCTGTTCCACAACCGCTCTCTGACCCAGTTACTACGATTAGAAAAAACGTAGGTACTATGACTAATAAAGGTATTGAACTTCAGTTGGGTGGTGATATCATTAGAACCCAAAACTTTAATTGGAATTTATTAACCAACTGGTCAGTATTTAAAAATGAAATAACAAAACTACCAGAAGAAACTCCAACTATTGTAACAGGAACTAAAAGATACGAAAAAGGTCAGGATATTTATCAATTCTGGCTTAGACAATACGCCGGTGTTGACCCTGCTGATGGAACTGCACTTTATGTACCGCAAGAAGGACAGACTACAGGTTTAAGGACTGTTGAAGGCGTAGATTATGTTATAGATGCAAATAATGCGAAGTTCGCTTATAGTGGAAGCGCAATCCCTGATTTGTTTGGTGCTTTTACTAATACGTTCAGATATAAAGATTTACAATTATCTTTTTTGGTTAATTATCAAATTGGAGGTAAGTTTTATGATAGTGTTTACCAAGGTTTAATGGGATTCAATTATGGGTCTGCTTTACATGCTGATATTTTAAATTCTTGGACAGAAACTAATACTCAGTCTCAAATACCACGTTTAGATGCTGCAAGTACAACCTTCCATAATGCAACATCAAGTAGATGGTTGGTAGATGCTTCTTACATTAGTTTAACTAATGTGAACTTATCATACAACTTACCTAAGAAGCTAATTTCAAAAGTTGATTTAAGGGGCGCAAGATTATTTATGTCGGGTGAAAATTTAGGTTTAATTTCTTACAGAAAAGGCTTAAGTCCAATCGAGTCATTTAATGGATTAAATGGAAATACTTTTTTACCTAGTAGAGTATTAAGTTTTGGTTTAGGTATTAATCTTTAAAAAATATAAAAATGAAAAATAGAATTATATATCTTACACTTAGCATATTTTTGTTGAGTGCTGTAAGTTGTAAAAAGGATTATTTAGAAACAGCACCTACAGATTCTGTTGATAATTCTGCTGTGTTTACAACAACCGAGAATGCTGATGTTGCACTGAATGGCATTCTTAGGTACATGTTTGAAAGAAATGGTGCTCAAAATAGACCTGGAGTTGGTGGAATATTATTAAATTTTGAATTTTTAGGTGAAGATTTACATATTTCATCTTCAAATTGGTTTTCTTCTGAAGGTTCATACATAAGACACAGATCTGTAACCAACAGCATGTTAGTTTATTCTTATCGTCAGTTTTATAGAATGATTGGTAATGCCAATTATATTATTGATAATATAGATAATGCTTCAGGTAGTGATGCTGATAAGAGAAGAATTAAAGCAGAAGCTCTAACAATTAGAGCATACAGTCACTTTTATTTAGTGCAAATGTTTGGTAAAAGGTACGACGCAACTACAAAACCAAATACGCAATTAGGTGTTCCAATATTGATACAATCTTTGGATACTAATAAACCAAGAGCTACAGTTGAAGAAGTATATACACAAATTGTAACGGATCTGGAAGATGCAATCGCATTAAATGTTACAACTAGATTTAATCAGTCACATGTAAATCTAAATGTGGCCAAAGGCCTAAGAGCTAGAGTTGCTTTAGTTATGCAGGACTATCCAAATGCGATTAAGTTCTCGAAAGAAGTAATTGATAGTAATGCATTTCCATTAATGTCGGTTGCAGCATATCAAACTGGATTTAATGATGTAACTCAGATTTCTGAGATGATGTGGGCCTCTATGCCGATTGCAGACCAAGCAGACCAATTTGGTTCATTTTTTTCTCAAATTGCATTTGATGCAAATACATCGTTTCAGAGAGGTAACCCAAAAAGAATTAATTCTGCACTATATGACTTGATTCCTGCGGATGATGTAAGGAAGAAAATGTGGGAACCAACACCTAATTCAACTAATTTTCCATTACCGACTACTGCCTTTGCAAGACAACCTTATATGAGCAGAAAATTTGCAATTAAAGTTAAAGGTGCCCCAACATTTGGTGATGTGCCTTTAATGCGTTCATCAGAAATGTATTTAATTTTGGCAGAGGCTTATGCAAAAACTCCTGGTCAAGAAACTTTAGCAAAAACTACTTTGCAAACTCTTAATTTAAGAAGAAATCCTAGTTCTGTACTTTCTTTAAATACAGGTCAAGCTCTTATTAATGAGATTTTGGTTTACAGACGTGTGGAGCTTTGGGGTGAAGGTTTTAGATTTTTGGATTTGAAAAGGTTGAACTTACCTCTTGATAGAACCGCTGTCCCTAATTTGAGCGCAACTGCACTAGCAGCGCTATCAAATACTTCGTTTGTACCTGCTGGAGATGAGAGATGGCAGTTTTTAATCCCTCAAGATGAGATTGATGCTAACAGTGCTATTGATGCCAGTCAGCAAAATCCATAGATTATGCTTAAATAGAATATTTTTTAGAGTAATTAATACTTAATAAGCATAATTTTTAAGGTTATTAGAAAAGGCTGCCCTAAAAGCAGCCTTTTTTTGTAATTTATATTTTGCATGTAGCTACTCTATCATTTTCCCTATCTTTGCTTTTTCAAAAAACTCCCCCTTTTAAATGAAGCAAAAATTTTTAATTCTAAGTTTATCCCTTTTAACATTTTTTAAAATATCATTTTCCCAACCTCCAAAAAGAGAATTTAGAGGTGTTTGGGTGGCAACTGTGGTTAACATAGATTGGCCAAGTAAGGCGGGTTTAACCACCCAACAACAAAAGGATGAACTGATAAAACTGTTAGATGCGCATGAAAAACAAGGAATAAACGCCATCATGTTTCAAATTAGACCGGCTACTGATGCTTTTTATGCAAAAGGAACTGAGCTATGGTCGCAATATTTAACTGGTAAACAAGGGCAAGCCCCAAATCCTTTTTACGATCCCTTAGAGTTTGCAATTATAGAATGTCATAAAAGAGGGATGGAGCTACATGCTTGGTTTAATCCATACAGAGCAACATTTGATGGTAAGGAGGAAAACATTGCTCCAAATCATATCACCAAAACTAAACCTAGTTGGTTTTTTAAATACGATGGTAAAAAACTCTTTAACCCAGGTTTACCAGAAGTTAGAGCCTATATAACCCAAACTATATTAAACGTAGTTGATAATTACGATATAGATGGTGTTCATTTTGATGATTACTTTTACCCTTATGCTATTAAAGGTCAGTTTATTGATGACCAAGCTGCATTTTTGGCTCACAACAACGGCATTAAAGATATTAAGGACTGGAGAAGATATAACGTTGACGAATTAATTAAGACAATAAACGATAGTGTACATGCACACAAAAGCTATGTAAAATTTGGAATAAGCCCTTTTGGAATATGGAAAAATAAAAGTCAGGATGTAGAAGGGTCTAAAACCGCAGGTGGCGATTCATACTATGGACTTTATGCCGATTCTAGAAAATGGGTTAAAGAAGGTTGGGTAGATTATATCAATCCACAAATTTATTGGTCTTTTGAAACTAAGGCGGCTCCTTATGCAAACCTAGTAGATTGGTGGAGTGAAAATACTTATGGCAGACATTTATATATTGGCCAAGCGCCATACAGGGTAAATGCAACAAAAGATTTAAGTTGGAGAAACCCAAAGCAAATTGGAAGACAAATTCAGTATAACAGAGCAAATGCAAGGGTACAAGGAAGCGTTTTTTTTAGTTCAAAATCTTTAACACGTAACCCTTTGGGTGTTTCAGATACTTTAAAGCAGAATTATTATAAATATCCTGCTCTGCCGCCATTAATGATTTGGTTAGACTCTGTTGCGCCCAATAAGCCACAAAATTTATTAGGTATTGAAGGTAAGGATGGTGTTTTGTTAAGTTGGAAATTGCCCGAAGTAGATAATACTGGCGAAAAAGCTTATGGATTTGTAGTTTATAGGTTTGAAGGTAATCAACCTGTTGATGTGTCTGATGTGACAGCGATTAAAAAAATATATTACGGAGACATTACTTCGTGGGAAGATACCACAGTTGAGCATGGTAAATTATATACTTATGTTGTAACCGCTTTAGACAGGGTAAAAAATGAAAGTGAAACTTCTGTTGCTTTTAAAACGACTATAAAAAAGCCTAAAAACAGGTAAAAAATATTTTATTTTTGACTAAATGTTCATTTAAAAACATTTTATACGTAAACTTGTTACAAGAAAGACAGTTAAAAACTGTCTTTTTTTGTTTAGTTAGAGTATTATTATCTTCATCATTACGTTAATATAAAGTGATTTCAGATTTCGAAAAAATTAAAACCATGTTAAAAAGAGTTTTCTTAGGAGTATTTATAGCAGCAACAATTGCCTGTACAGCTGCACCACGCCTTCAGGATATAGATGTACCAGGTTCTAATAATTTAAAACCAGATGCTAGGCAACAAAAAGTAGCTAAAGAAATTGCTGGCTTGGTAACCTCTATTAATTATAAAAAAATTAGCCTTAACGATTCTTTAAGCGGAGTTATTTTTGATAATTATATTGAAGGAATGGATGGTAATAAAAGTTATTTTCTAGCAGCGGATATAAAAGATTTTGAGAAATATCGTTTCACTTTTGATGATGATTTAAAAAATGGAGATTTAAGTGCGGCTTTCTTTATGTTTAATACCTACCAAAAAAGATTTAACGAAAGACTAAACTATTCCTTAAAACAATTGAATCAAAACTTCGATTTCACAAAGCCGGATGCTTATGTTTATGATAGGGAAAAGTTAGGATGGTTTAAAAATATAGAAGAGAGCAATCAATCTTGGGGGCGTAAAGTAAAATATGACTACTTAAATTTAAAACTTACAGCTCAGAAAGATTCTGCAATTAAGGCCTCTTTAAAAAAGAGGTACGATAATCTCCTTTCTCAGTCTAACAAAATTAACAATCAAGATGCTTTTCAAATCTTCATGTCGGCATTTACCAATGCGGTAGATCCACATACAGGTTATTTTAACCCTGCAAATGCTGCCAATTTTAATATTGATATGGCGAGGTCTTTAGAAGGTATTGGTGCAACATTAGCTTCAGAAAACGACTTTGTAACCATAAAAAGTGTTGTTACTGGTGGCCCAGCTGATAAAAGTAAGCAACTAAAAATTGATGATAAAATAATTGGCGTTGCACAAGGTTCTGAAGAATTTGTAGATGTTATTGGCTGGCGTTTAGATAATGCGATTGAATTAATTAGAGGAAAAAAGGGAACTACTGTTCGTTTAAAAATATTAACCAAAAGTCAAGATTTGTCTGCAACTCCAAAAATTGTGACTATGGTGCGTGAGAAAATTATTTTAGAAGATCAATCGGTAAAAAAGAAAATAAAAACTTTTACTAAAGACGGTAAAACTTATAATTATGGTATTATAGAAATCCCTGCTTTTTATGCAGATTGGGCAGAAATGCAAAAAGGAAATCCTAATTATAAATCTACCACCAGAGATGTTAAAATTGTTTTAGACTCTTTAAAATTGGCTAATGTTGATGGTATCATTATAGATTTACGTGGTAATGGTGGCGGTTCTTTAACAGAAGCAATTGATTTAACTGGGTTATTTATTAAAGAAGGACCTGTTGTACAGGTAAAAGATTACCGTGGTAAAGTTGAGGTTGATGAAGATGAAGATCCGAACATTTTATATACTGGCCCTATAGCCGTAATGATTGATAGGTTTAGCGCATCCGCTTCGGAAATATTTGCAGGAGCAATACAAGACTACGGTCGTGGAATTATTGTTGGGAACACCACTTATGGTAAAGGGACCGTACAATCTGCTATTCAAATGAAACGCATTAACAAAGAATTTGATGACAAAGATGATCAAATCAACTTAACAATGGCTAAGTTTTATCGTATTAGCGGCAGTTCTACACAGCATAAAGGTGTTGTGCCAGATATTGAGTTTCCGAACATTTTCCCAGCAGATAAATACGGAGAAAGTTCAGAAAAATCTGCTCTACCTTGGGACGAAATTGCCAGTAGCACATACACTAAAGTGGCTGATTTAACTAAGACCATTGCAGGGTTAAAGCTTAATCATGAAAATAGAATGAAAAACAGCAAAGAGTTTACCTACCTTTTGCAAGATATTAAAGAGTTTAATAAAAAGGATACCGTTGTTTCTTTGCCTCTAAATGAAGTTGCCTTAAAAAAACAACGTGATGAGTTGGAAGATAAAAACTTAAAACGTGAAAATGAACGCAGAATAACAAGAGGTTTGCCAGTAATTACTAAAAAGGATGAAATAGTAAAAGAAGATAATTTTGATTTTATACAAGATGAAACTATAAAAATTATCACCGACTATATTTCGGACCCTAAAATTGTGAAGAAATAAAAGCGTTTTATTTATATGTTATATGTGAGTGTATAATATGATTATTGTGTTAACTGTAAACTTATTTTAGGATAATAAAGGAAATGATAAGGTTTAGCTTTATCATTTCCTTATACTTTACAGCCATTAAAACATCGTTTTTCTATTCTTTAAATTATCATTAAATGAGGTAAAATTGTGAATGATGTAATTGCTTTACAAGCTCAATCACAATCTGATATGATGTATAGCTTTTTGTAGTGAATTAGCTTAAAAACTCAAAATAATAATTAGCCTAAAGTTTAACTCGCTAACTAAATATTACAAAAACAAATCCTCACTAATACTCGGTATAATTCTTTTTTTCTCGGCTTCAGCAAATAAAATTTGAATAGCTTTTTTCCCTTCAACACCTAAATCAACAGAATATTGGTTTACATACAAATCAATGTGTTTGTACATTACCGCTTCTTCCATTTCTTGGGCATGCGATTTAATAAATGCCAAAGCTGATTTTGGGTTTGCAAAAGCAAACTCGACAGATTTTTTAATTAAACGATTTACTTTTTCTTTAATATCATTTGGTAGGCTTCTTTTAATTACAATGCCACCAAGCGGAATTGCGCATTTTGTTTCTTCTTCCCAATATTCGCCTAAATCTTTAACTTTTTGTAAGCCTTTATTTTGGTAAGTAAACCTGTTTTCGTGGATAATTAAGCCCAAATCAATTTCACCATTTAGCAGTTTCTCTTCAATATCAGAAAAAACCATTGCTACTTTATTTTGGAAATGTGGGTAGGCTAAGCTCAATAAAAAATTAGCAGTGGTGTATTTACCTGGAATACCAACCCTTAAGTTAGGATTACTTAAATCTTGCGCTGTTTTGCAAACTAACATTGGCCCAACTCCAAAGCCTAAAGCGCTACCAGCATTTAATAAAACATAATTTTTAACCGCATAGGCATAAGCATGGTAACTCAGCTTTGTAATGTCTAGCTCAGCTTTAAAAGCTTTTTGGTTTAAGGTTTCAACATCGTCAAAAACTACTTCAAAATCTAGCCCTTCGGTATTAATTTTATGATGGATAAGCGCATCAAAAATAAATGTATCGTTAGGGCAAGGCGAAAAACCTAAGGTTAGTTTCATGTTTTTTTATTGAAGTGGTTAATAGTTAGATAGTTATTAATCAGCAGTAATTAGTCAATAGTGAATAGTCAAAAGTGAATAGTCAGTAGTCAATAGTGAAATTTGATAATCGTTAATTTTACTCAATATTGAAAATCACGAACCCTTAAACTCTAAAATGCTTTAATTCCAGTAATTAGCCAATCGTTTAAGTTTTTAACGGCTAATGGTAAATTCCAGTTTTCGCGGTTACGTTTTTCTACATAATTAGAAATTGAACGTACTTGCAAAGCTTCTGTTTCTGTTTCTTCGCAAGCGTAAAAAAAAGCTGCACCTTCCATAGTTTCTATGGTTGGGTTTACACGTTCTCTTATGTCGCTTATGCTTTCTTCATTGCCATGTACCGTGTTTACAGTTATGGCGGTTACTTTTCTAAAAGATTCTTTAATAAAAATTTTATCAGAAGCTGTAAATTCAACCTCGCCTAATTCTAGTTGTTCTAAAGAAATAAATTCTTCATCGTCTTCTGCTCCAAGTTCTGATAAAATATCTTCCCTAACTTCTACCAATTGCCCTAATTTTATGTTTCTATAAAAACTACCTGCAATACCTACATTTAAAGCTAAATCATATTTTTCATTGGCAAAAGCTTTACCCATTGCAAAGGCTGTTGCAACCATACCAACGCCTGTAATTAATATTTTAACCTCATTTTTGTCAATTTTTAACCATTGGTTGGTGTCAAATTTTGTGGAGTAATTTTTTATAAATGGCTCAATTTCTTGATAGGTAGCGGCAACTAATAATATTTTCATTTTACGGGTTTAATTTTTTAAACACAAAGTCCACTTAATTATTTTATAAATGAAACAGGATTGTGTTTTTTAATTGTTTAAATGATTTTTTGTGTTAACGATGGTAGCGGCATCCTTTTTTCCTTTTTCGGGAAAAAGATATAGCGAACAGCGTGTTAAAACACTCAAAAACTAATATTTAGTTTTAAATTATTAATTTATGGATGCTACACAAAAGGCAAATTTAATAACATTGCGTCAATAGTTCTTAATCCTTGTAAATCCTTTCCGTATATTTGCGATTATTTTTTAAAAAATGATTTATATTACAAGAAAAGAGCATTTTAATGCTGCTCATAAACTTTACCGCGAAGATTGGAGTAAAGAGAAAAACGAAGAGGTTTTTGGTAGGTGTGCAAATTCTAATTGGCATGGTCATAATTACGATTTGTTTGTAACTGTAAAAGGAGAAATAAATGAAGAAACTGGTTTTGTTATAGATTTAAAAGAACTAAAAGACATTATTTTAGTGAACGTAGTTGATAAGCTTGACCATAGAAACTTAAACTTAGATGTTGATTTTATGAAAGGTAAAATGGCATCAACAGAGGTTTTAGCTATAGAGATTTGGAAACAATTGGCTCAAAAAATTATAGAAAAAGGAGCTGCTTTGCATTGCATTAAACTTTACGAAACAGCTAATAATTACGTGGAGTATTTTGGAGATTAGAAAATGAGCGATAATAGCGATAAAGGTTACCAAAAAATTGATACTTATAATGTAGAAGCAGTAAATGATATTGCAAAACATTACCAACAAATTTTGGGAGCCATTGGCGAAAACCCAAATAGAGAAGGCTTACTTAAAACACCAGAAAGAGCCGCAAAAGCTTTGCAATACTTAACACATGGTTATGATTTAAATGCTTCCGAAATTTTAAAATCGGCTATGTTTAAAGAAGATTATAGCCAAATGGTAATAGTAAAAGATATTGAGGTTTATTCTTTATGCGAGCACCATTTATTACCGTTTTTTGGTAAAGCACACATTGCTTATATACCTAACGGACATATTGTGGGCTTAAGTAAAATACCCAGAGTAGTTGATGTTTTTGCCCGTAGGTTACAAGTACAAGAACGTTTAACAAACGAAATTAGAGACTGCATACAAGAAACCTTGAACCCAGCTGGCGTTGCTATTGTAATTGAGTGTAAACACATGTGCATGAGTATGCGTGGCATTCAAAAACAAAACTCGGTAACCACTACATCTGCCTTTACTGGCGAGTTTGAAAACGACAAAACAAGATCTGAATTTTTACGATTAATTACAGCTAGTTTAGCTTAATAGCCGATAACCTTTTAAATTAAATAATATGAAAGCATACGTATTTCCAGGACAAGGTGCCCAATTTGTGGGAATGGGAAAAGATTTATATGATAATTCTGACTTAGCAAAACAACTTTTTGAGCAAGCAAATGATATTTTAGGTTTCAGAATTACCGATATTATGTTTAGTGGTACAGATGAAGATTTAAAACAAACCAAAGTTACCCAACCTGCTATATTTTTACATTCTGTAATATTAGCTAAAGTTTTGGGAGCTGATTTTAAGCCTGATATGGTTGCTGGGCATTCTTTAGGAGAGTTTTCTGCTTTAACGGCTGCTGGTGCTTTGTCTTTTGAAGATGGTTTAACTTTGGTTTCTAAAAGAGCTAATGCCATGCAAAAAGCTTGTGAAATACAACCATCTACAATGGCTGCTGTTTTAGGTTTAGATGATTTTACTGTAGAAGATATTTGCCAACGCGTTAGTGATGTTGTTGTACCTGCAAATTATAACTGCCCTGGGCAATTGGTAATTTCTGGTAGCATTGCAGGTGTTGATAAGGCTTGCGAATTGTTGTTAGCAGCTGGCGCAAAAAGAGCCTTAAAATTGAATGTAGGTGGTGCATTTCACTCGCCTTTAATGGAAGCAGCGAAGGTAGAATTAGAAGCAGCAATTGTAGCTACAGAAATTAATGAACCTATTTGTGCCGTATATCAGAATATAGATGCAAAACCTTATAAAGATGTGGCAAGTATTAAGCATAACTTAATTGCACAATTAACTGGACCAGTAAAATGGACACAAGCCATGAAAAAAATGTTAGAAGATGGCGCAACATCATTTACAGAGGTTGGTCCGGGCAATGTTTTACAAGGCTTGGTTAAAAAAGTAGATAGATCAATTCCTACAGAAAGCGCAAGTATTTAGAATTGTTAAAAAAAACAGGAATTTATTCCTGTTTTTTTTTGGCTTCATTTTAGAGTTAATTTATCTTTAAAACTTTCTTAAAAAAGCGTAATAAATTATCGGTTGAAAACAGCTACAAAAATTCGTTGGTTATTATTTTTAGTTACAATTGGTTTGTTTGCCACTTCGCTAACAGCAAGGTGGGCGTCAACTAAATTGGTAAAACTGTATGATATTGCAGATGAAATTAAAGAAAAAATTAATGAAAAAGAGTTACAAGTTTTTGATTACTTAAGTGTAAAACATAAATTTAATGAGCTTAAAAAATTAGATACAGACGCAAACCTTGCCACACAAACTTTAAGTTATTTTAGTGAAAGAAATATATTTTTTCAGACCTATAAAAAAAACAATCTTGTTTTTTGGTCTGATGCGGTAATACCTTCATACAACCCTACTAGTATTAAAGAAGGAATAAGCTTTGTTGAGTATGAAAACGGATGGTACGAAGTGATAAAAAAATCAGATAAAGATTTTTTTGTGCTATTTTTTATCCCAATTAAACAGCAACTGCCTTTTAATAACCAATACTTAAACGCATCCAATTCAACTGAGTTCATAATTAATAGGAAAAGCATACAAATAGCAGATATTGCTGATTCTTCTGTTGTAGATATTGAAAGCCTAGAAGGTAAATATCTTTTTTCTATAAAAAGGATAAACTCAATTGTAGAAGTACCATACAGTAACATTGAAATTTTTATGTGGTGCTTTGGTCTTTTTACGCTATTTCTTTTAATAAATAGCGTTTGTAATTACTACGCTAGTATTGGAAATACGGTTTGGGCAGTTTTCACCTTATTTATTTGTATTGCTTTATTACGATACTTGGGGTTAAAATATCATTTTCCCGATGCTTTATACAGCTTAAAATTATTTGATCCTTCAATATATGCTTCAAACTTTTACTTTTCGTCTCTTGCAGATTTATGTTTAAATATTTTCGGGTTTTTATGGCTTTTGATTTTTATACATGGTTACAAAACCAAATTATTTAAACCTATAAAAAGTCCATATCTAGGTTATCCTATTTTAGTTTATGGCGCTATTTTTATTATAGCCTTATCATTTCTTTATTCTGATGTTTTTTTTGGGTTGGTGTTTAATTCCAATATCAACTTTAAAGTATCAAACCTGGTAAACTTAAATTTTTTAAGTTTCTTAAGTATTTTTATGCTAATGGTGGCTTTATTATGCTACTATTTGGTAATAGACATTTTAGTTCATTTTTCTCTTTTTATAAAAATAAGCGTTCGTAATAAATTAATACTTTTAGGTGCTTTATTTATAGCATTTAATATTTACCAGCTTTTAATTAACCAATATTCTGTTTATTTTATTTTTATTTTTGTTTTAATTTTATTGATAGGCAAGCTTTTATATCAAAATAATCCAAAAATTATTTTTCCTGCTATTTTATTTGTCTCTTTTGTTTTTGCCACAATTGTTTCGCTAAAACTTAATACTTACGATAATTTTAAAGATCAGGAAATAAGAAAAAAACTACTCTTAAAATTAGAAAGTGTAGATGATCCTTATGCTTTAATATCTTTTAAAGAAATAGAGAAAGATATTACAGAAGATGCAACAATAAATAAACTTTTAAAAGATTCAACTTTAAATAACACCGAATTAAGTTCTTGGATTACTACTAATTATTTGGCGGGCTATTTAAGTAAATTTGATTATAAAATATATTTGTTTAATGTAAAAGACTCTTTATTAAACTATGGTAAAAACATAGCTATTAACCGCTTTAGAAATCAAGTAGAGCAGTCTTCTATAAAAATTACTAATAATTTTTATAGGTTAAATAACACCTTTGGTACTCAAAATTATTTTGCCATTTTACCAATAAGAAATGATAGTTTAAAAACAGGGACTTTGGTTTTAGAGTTAACCTCTAAACAATTAGAAATATATGGCGCATTTCCGCAATTGTTGCAAAACGGAAAAATAAACCAGCAATCCGGCTTAACAGATTATTCTTATGCTTTTTACGATCATAAAAAGCTGGTTAACCAATATGGCACTTATGTTTACGATTTAGTAAATACCATTTTTAATGGTATGCCTAAAAAGTTTGTGGTTTTAAAGCAAGCAGGTTATGAACATGTAATTTATAAACCAACAAACAATACTACTATTGTAGTTACGCATACATCAAATACTTTTTGGCGAGAGCTTGCTTCGCTTTCTTTTTTCTTTATCATTTTTTTACTATTTGCATTAATTGCAGCATCTAACAGATGGTTAATTAGCACATTTTCTTTGTATAAATTAAATTTTGAAGGAATTAAAACAAAGCTTTTGTCTGTAAATAATCAAATTTTATATAAAACTCGTATTCAAATTGCTTTGGTGCTTGCCGTAGTAACCTCGCTTTTAATTATTGGTATCATTACTTTTTCTTATATCACTATTCAGTATAAAGAGCAGCAACAAGACATTATTAAAAGTAAAATAAAAACCATTACCACAGCATTTCAAGAAAGTATTTACAGAGAATCGCAAGGAGTTATAAACGATACAGGTAGTATTTCTTTTGAAGAGTTTTCTAAAATGTATAACACAGATTTGAATTTGTTTGATGTTAATGGAAAGCTATTATACTCTACCCAGTATAAAATTTATGCTATCGGTTTAATTGCTGATAGGATGAATGAGGTTGCTTTTTTAAACTTAAACATTAAAAATAAATCGGAATTTATACAGGATGAGCATATTAATATGCTAAAATATACATCGGCATATATGCCAGTAAAGAATATTAAAAATGATGTTATTGCGTATTTGCAATTGCCTTACTTTTCTAATCAGGATTATAACCAGAAAATTGGTTCTTTTTTAAACCTTTTAATTAATATTTATGTTTTGGTATTTGTGGCTGTTGCTTTTTTTGCTTTTGTGGTGGCAAATCAAATTACAAGTCCGCTTAGCTTAATTCAAGAAAGTATATCTAAAACTGTAATTGGGAGAAAAAATAAACCTATTGAATGGAAAAGAAAAGATGAGATAGGGAGCTTAATAACAGAGTATAATGCTATGATTGAGACTTTGGAAGATAATGCCAATAAAATGGCACAATCTGAAAGAGAAACCGCTTGGAGAGAAATGGCTAAACAAGTTGCCCACGAAATAAAAAACCCACTTACGCCCTTAAAACTGGGAATTCAAATGCTTGAAAGAGCATGGAGAGAAAAGGATGAACGTTTTGATGAGAAATTTCAAAAATTTGGAAAGTCTTTTTTAGAGCAAATAGATAGTTTAAGTAGAATTGCATCTGAGTTTTCAAATTTCGCAAAAATGCCAGAGCTTAAATTGGAGCGTGTAGATTTATTGGAGACTTTTAGCAAGGCGATAGAAATTTATCAGCAAATGGATAAAATACAGATTGTTTGTGATGAGCAATCATTACAGAATTGTTTTGTAAGAGTTGATAAAGACCAGTTAATGCGTTCTTTTAACAATTTATTGAAGAATGCAATAGAAGCAATACCAGAGCATAAACAAGGTATCATAAAAATTTTGGGAATACGAGATGCTAAGAAAATTGAAATTATCATAAAAGACAATGGCTCTGGCATCCCTCTAAATTCTAGAGATAATATTTTTGTACCTAATTTCACTACAAAAAGTTCTGGTACAGGTTTAGGTTTGGCATTTGTAAAACAAGCCATTCAAAATGTTAACGGAAATATTTATTTTACCACAGAAATTGATGTAGGTACCACATTCTATATTACATTACCATTGGTAAATTGATGAATAAAATATGCGTAATCGGATTTGTGTTTCTCCTAGCTACAATATCTGTTTGTGCGCAAAATAACTCGTTAATAAAGCTTAAAAAAATTGTAGTTAAAGATTCTATTGCTTTAGATACACTTAGTATATTACCCAATAGTTTTAAAATTTTAAGCGGTACTTTACCAGTTAACGAGAGCCAATATAAAATAAATTATGCTTCAAGTGTGCTAGTTTGGAAGCAAAAACCTCAAACAGATTCAATTATTGTACAGTATAAAACCTTACCTATACTACTTTCAAAAAAGCAATTTTACAAAGACCCAAAATTGATAGAAGAAGAAGTAATTGATAACAAGGCTTACATTTACCAAATAGCTAAAGAAGATAATGCCATTTTTAATTTCGAAGGGTTTAATAAAAGTGGTAGTATATCTAGAGGTATTGGTTTTGGCAATAACCAAGATTTAGCAGTAAATTCTAATTTAGTTTTACAATTATCAGGAAAGCTAAATAATGAGATAGAAATTTTAGCCGCAATTTCTGATGATAACCTACCTATACAGCCAGATGGAAATACCCAACAAATAAATGATTTCGACAGGGTTTTTATTCAGTTAAAAAGAAAGGAAACCACCTTAATAGCTGGTGATTACGAGTTACGCAGACCTGATAGCTATTTTACAAATTATTTTAAAAGAACCCAAGGTATTTTAGTAAGTAATTCTTTAAAGGATAAAAAAAGTAATACTTACGAAACTGGCTTTGCTGCTGCCGTTGCCAAAGGCCGATCTGCCAGAAACAGTTTTGATGGTATAGAAGGAAACCAAGGACCTTACCGTTTACAAGGTAATAACGGCGAACAATTTATCATCGTTTTATCTGGTACGGAAAGAGTTTTTATTGACGGTATTTTGCTGTTAAGAGGGCAGGATAACGATTACGTGATGGATTATAACACTGCCGAGCTTACCTTTACTTCTAAAAGGTTAATTACCAGATTTACCCGTATTGTAATTGAATTTGAATATTCTGATAAAGCTTATGCCCGCAGTTTATACCAAGTAAATCATAACTTTAAATCTGAAAAACTGAAGATTGGTTTTAACTATTATGCTGAACAGGATAACCCCAACAAACCTATTTTACAAGAATTAAATACCCAACAACAAGAATTTTTAAGAGGTATTGGTAACCAGATTAACCAAGCCGTTTTTCCAAACATTGATAGTGTTGCTTTTAATGAGAACGAAATTTTATACACCCGAATAGATACCTTGGGGTTTAACGGAGTGTATGTTTACAGCATAAATCCATTGTTAGCTAAGTTTAGAGTTGGGTTTTCATTTGTTGGTGCAAATAGCGGAAATTATAGAATAAACACAGCATCTAATGCAAACGGGCGGGTTTATGTTTTTGTTGCCCCAATAAACGGGGTTCCACAGGGAGATTATTCGCCAGTAAGGTTATTAACCACGCCAAAGAAACAACAATTAATTACTTTAAATGCAGCCTACAAAATCAGTAAAAAAACCAACCTTTTTACAGAAATAGGTTTTAGTGATAATGATGTTAACCTATTTTCTGATTTGCAAAACTCCCAAAATAAAGGAATAGCTTATAAAGTAATTGCAAACGATGTTAGGGTTTTAAAAGGGAATGACACAACCGGTTTAAGATTAAGAACAAATGCCAGTTACGAGTATGTGAATAAACAATTTAAACCTTTAGAGCGTTACCGCCCGGTAGAGTTTGATAGAGATTTTAATTTTAGAGGAGCAATTTTAGAAGCTGTTGATGAACATTGGAGCACTTTTAATATGCAATTGATAAAATCTGAAAAAAGAAATATCGCTTATAGTTTTGCAAACTTTAATAGGGGGGCAGTTTACAATGGTTTTCAGCAAGCTTTAAGCGGCAATTATAATTATAAAAATTACAGATTGGCATATATTGGAAGTTTGTTAAATACCACCACAAATATAGAAAGTGGAACATTTTACAAACAAAATTTTAATATTGCGAAAGGTTTTAAATGGTTAGAAACGGGTTTCAATTTTAATGAAGAAAACAATGTAACCGCTAATAAAATTACTGATACCTTAAATGCACAATCTTTTAGTTTTAGAGCTTATGAGTTTTATTTAAAATCTGCTGACAGTGCAAAAAGAGAGTTTTTGCTACTTTACAACCAAAGATTTGATGAGTTGCCAAATGACGAAAATTTAAGATCTTTTTCTAAAGCTAATACATTTACAGGTAAATTGGTTTTGAGCAAAAATGCAAATTCTAACTTGGCAATAAATGCTTCATACAGGTCAATTGCGTATTTAAGTACAGATACGATAAACAAAAACGAAGAAACTTTATTAGCTAGAATTGATTATAATTTTACCGGCTTAAAGGGCTTTGTTAACCTACAATCTTTTTATGAATTAGGAACCGGACAAGAGCCAAAAAGAGAATTTGTTTATTTAGAGGTTGCCGCAGCGCAAGGTATTTATGCTTGGATAGATTATAATAACAATCAAATTAAAGAATTAAACGAGTTTGAAATCTCCAAATACCCCGATCAAGCAAAATATATAAAAGTGTTTAGGCCAAATAATGAGTTTGTGCGGTCAAATTTTACCAATATAAATCAAACGCTTAACTTAAATCCTGCTCGGTTGTTAAAAGATAAAACATCCGCATTTCCAAAATTAATTGCTAGGTTTTCAAATATTACCTCATTAAGAATTAACAAAAAGATACTTGCTGGCGACGGAATTGTTTTTAACCCTTATCAAACTAATATTGGTGAAAATAATTTAATTTCTTTGAATTCATATATTAGAAATACCTTGTTTTATAACCGTTCTAATCCTGTTTTTGGAGTTGATTTTACCATGCAAAACGTTGGGAGTAAATTGTTGTTAACTAATGGTTTTGATAGCAGAGACAACCAAGAACAAGGTTTAAGGGTAAGGTGGAATTTTATCAGAAAAAGTAATTTTAACTTAAGTTTTAGCAACGGAGTAAAAGACTTTAGATCACAATTATTTGCTGAAAGAAATTACAAAATCAGCTATTTTGGAATTGAGCCCGAGTTTGGCTACCAATTTACAACAGATTTTAAAACAACTTTTATATCAAACTTTAGGAGACAAAAAAACGAAGAACTTTTGGGCGGAGAAGAAACTTTGAATATAAAACTTGGGTCTGAGGTGAGGTATAACCTTGTGAAAAAAGGCACATTTTCTGCTCAGTTTAACTTTATTAATAATGATTTTGACGGCGTAAACAACACTTCTATTGCGTATGAACTTTTAGATGGTTTACAACCAGGCCAAAACCTTACTTGGTCGTTTGGTTTTCAAAGAACCATATCAAATGGGGTACAATTAAACTTCACTTATGAAGGTCGTAAATCTAACGATGTAAAAACTATACATACTGGCGGCGTACAGGTAAGAGCTTTTTTTTAATCTAAAAGTGACATCATCAAATCACAAAAAAGCCTCAGTTTGCACAGCAAACTAAGGCTTTTTTTTAAGCATTTATCGCGTTTACCTTAACAGGATTTTAATTTCCTGTTCCCATACCGCCACCAGTTTGTCCGCCTTCTTGTTTTAAATCATCGTTTTTAACTCCTTTTTTAGGTTTTGTGCTCACTTTTAAAGAACCAAATCTCCAACTAAAGTTAACTCCAAAAGAACGGAACGGGATAGAGAAATTGCTGTTTTGGGTAAAATCTGCACTATTAATCTCTGTTTTAAAGTTTTTACGCTCATTAAAAGGATCAATAATATTTAACCCTATACTTCCTTTTTTGTCAAACAATTCTTTCTTTAAACCTAGACTCCACATATTAAATGCGGGGTTTTTACCTTGGAAAGTACGTCTTGGCGAGCTGGTAATTAAAAAGGTTTCGAAAGTGTAACCCTTAGGAAAAACATAAGTGGCACTTGTAAAGCCATTATAAATGAAAAATATTTTGTTTGCTAAAGCGGTGATATTTGCGTTTTGCGAGTTTAAATTAATGTTATAAGAATTAACATTTAAATTGGCTCTTAAGGTTAAAGCTTTAACAGGATTTATTGAACCAAAAAAGTTAACGCCAAAAGAGTTGTTTGTTCCAACGTTTTTATAGGTAGTTAAAGATCCTTGTTTGCCACTTTCAGTGATGTAATTACTCACAACGCTTTCAATAATATCATTTGTTTTTCTGTAAAAAACAGAAGCGTTTATAATGGTCGTTTTTACAAAAGTAGAATAGCTAAGCTCAAAATTATTAGCCACTTCCGGAGATAAAGTTGGGTTACCTTCACTCGCATTCAAAGGATCAGAGCTATTTCTAAAAGGGTTTAAGAAAAACAAACTTGGTCTTTGTAAACGTTGGTTATAACTAAACTTAACTGTTTGAAAGTTTTTAAAACTTCTTGAAACCACAAAACTTGGGGTAACATTTTGGTAATTGTTATCTATTGGTTTTATAACACTAGCGCTATTTGCACTTCCTTTAATTACAGTACCTTCAAACCTTGCACCAGCTTTAACCCCATATTTTTTAGCTAAAGTAAAGCCAAATGTAGAGTAAGCCGCATAAACATCTTGATTGTAGGTATATAAGAAATTTCTTTTTGGATTGATAAATTCAGTGTCACTTGGTGGGTAATTAATAGCAACTCTAGAATCGTTGGTAATATCTCTCAAAATAGATTTTACACCTACCTCCCAAATCACTTTTTTAAAAGGATGCGTATAATCTATCTGAAAAGTTTTTTCTTTATTTATAGCATCACTGTTTCCTTTCTCTGTTGAATCTCTTAATGCACTATTCGTTGGGAATATAAAATCAGAAGTGTAATCGTTGTTTAAATTGCTGTTGGTAAATTGGAAAGCAAAAGACACTTCTTGACCTGCTTTTTTGAATTTGTGGGTATAATCATTGTTCCAATCGTAACCAATTACTTTTGTTTTATTATCAGAATTACGGTTAAATTGTGATATAATATTGCCGAATTTATTATCATTAAAATTATCACCATCTACAGAAAACTCAAACCAATTTAGCTTTAAGCTAGAGCTGATAGAGTTGTAATTATTGATATCATAATCTGCACCAAAAGAACCATTTGAGGCCAAACGTTCTGTTGTGCTTCTACCTTTTTGAGTTAAAATAACAGACTGGTCTGTAGCTGTTTTGTTAAAATCTAAAATGGAAGTTTGTGGCCAAGAGTAATAACCACCTGCATTACCAGAAAGTGTTAACCTACCTGTTTTTACATTTAAGTTTCCGTTACCACTATTTTGCCGAGTGCCTACACCCGCATTTACAGAACCACTAATACCTTCTAAGTTTGATTTTTTGGTAATGATATTTACAATACCCGAAGTTCCTTCAGCATCATATTTAGCAGATGGAGAAGTAATCACCTCTACACTTTTAATTTGATCTGCTGGTATAGCTTTTAATGCATCAGCCATGTTGCCCGCCATTGTGCCTGATGGTTTTCCGTTAATTAAAACCCTTACGTTTGAGCTGCCACGTAAAGATAAATTACCCTCATAATCTACAGAAAGTAGTGGTACTTTACGTAAAACATCGGTAGAGTTTCCGCCTGCAATTGCTACATCTTTTTCTGCATTATAAACAATTTTATCAATCTTATTTTCTATCAAATTTGCCTCCCCTGTTACGGTTATCTCATTCAGCATTTTAGCACTTGGCGATAAAATAATAGTTCCTAAATTCAAATCTGGTTTTGATAATGTAGTTTCTACAGGATCAATTATTTTGGTAGCATAACCAATAAAAGAAATGGTTAAGCGGTATTTACCAGCTTTAATATTATCTAATTTAAAACTTCCTTTATCATCAGCCAAAGCACCATTGGTAGATTTTGTTTGTCCACTTTTAGAAAGTGATATGGTAGCGTAATCTACTGGTTTACGAGTTAAAGAATCAATAATTGTTGCAGTTATTTTACCGGTAATGGTACTTTGAGCAGCGCCACCCGGAAACTGAGCATAAACGCTATTAACAGTAAATAGTATAATTAAAAAAGGGTATATTTTTTTCATATTTTAAATATTATGAAGATAAGATGTAATAAGCGCCGCAATGTTACTCATTCTTTCAAATTATTTCTGTAACCTCTTTATTGATTTTGAACGCATAAAAAAAGCCGCTAAAAGCGGCTTTAATATTCTGCGAATTTATATTTAGAAATATTTATATTCAATCAGATATTTAACAACCTTACTAAGTTGTAGAATTTCATTTTTTGGTTTGTCAGTTTTTTTATGATGGAAATCAATAAAATTAGATCCGTTATGATTTACCTTATCTTTTACTGTTTTAACACTTGCCGATAAAATTGAGTCAGTGTTTTTCTTTTCCTTGTTTAAAAGTTGAACATCATATTCTGCAATTAAACTTCCTTCTGTACTATAAATTAAAACATTAATAACTTTTGTTTTATCATCAGATGACTGTTGTTCTTTTGTCTCAAATTTGCCTATTAAATTATCGTTAAAAATGATTTTCTCATCTTCAATACTTACATTTTCAATAGTATCTCTTTCAATAAACTGAGCCGCTTTTGCGCTTGTGCCAACAAATAAAAATAATGTTAGGGCTAAATAGATGTGTTTTTTCATAATTTCGGTTTATGCTTATACGTAGCCAAATGTAAAACTGTTACAATTAAAATGAAATAACTATTTCTAGGTATTTTTCATCTAAATTGAAGTCCAAAAAAATTGAAAAAACAATGCGTAATTATACCACTACATTTATAATTCTGCCTTTAACAACAATCACTTTTTTAGGACTTTTACCATCTAAATATTTTAACACTTGCTCGTTGCTCATTACTTCTTTTTCCACATCAACGGGCTCTAAAGCCAATGATAAAAGTAAATTCATTTTAGTTTTACCGTTAATAGAAACCGGATATGCAAACTCATTTTCTACTAAATGCGCAGGATTAAATGTTGGGAAAGCAGTATAAGATAAAGTTCCGGCACCGTTTCCTAATAGTTTCCATAGTTCTTCGCAAATGTGTGGTGCATAAGGTGATAGGATAACCACCATTTCTTGCAAAATAGCTTTCTTGTTACATTTTAAATCCGTCAGTTCATTTACTGCAATCATAAAGCTAGATACAGATGTATTGAAAGAAAAACGTTCAACATCATCTTCTACTTTTTTGATGATTTTATGTAAAGCTTTTAGCTCTGCTTTTGTTGGTTCGGCTTCTACAACGGTAAAGTTGAAGTTTTCATCATGAAACAACTTCCAGAATTTTCTCAAGAATTTAAAAACACCTTCAATTCCGTTTGTATTCCATGGTTTGCTTTGCTCTAGTGGACCTAAAAACATCTCGTACATACGCAAAGTATCTGCTCCGTAACGTTCTACTAAATCATCAGGGTTAACCACGTTGAATTTAGATTTAGACATTTTTTCAACTTCGCTTCCACAGATGTATTTGCCACTTTCTAAAATGAACTCAGCATTTGCATATTCCTCTCTAGAAGCTTTAAATTTTTCTAAGTCTAAAATGTCGTTTTCTACAATATTCACATCGACGTGGAGTGGTGTAAATAGAATGTTCTGAGAAGATTTTTGTAAAATATCATTCCCCTTTTTATATGGTATTCCCCAGTTATCTAACAGATCATATCCTAAACCTTTATGATTTACATATTCATCACTAAACCTTTTAGAAATATAATAATTGATTGGAGTTTGACCTTCCTCTAATAGACTAATTCTGTATACAAAACTACTCCGCCCCTGAATCATACCTTGATTAATCAACTTCTTGAAAGGTTCTTCTTCGGTTACATAACCTAAATCCTTCAAAAATTTATTCCAGAAACGGCTGTACAATAAATGCCCAGTAGCATGTTCGTTTCCACCAATGTATAAATCAACATCTTTCCAATAAGCTATTTTATCTTTATCGGCAAAAGCTGCATCGTTTTTAGCATCCATATAACGATACCAATACCAGCTGCTTCCTGCCCAACCTGGCATGGTGCTCAACTCATATTCATATTCATTTTGGTATTTCCAATCTTTAGCTCTTCCTAAAGGCGGTTCGCCACTTTCGGTAGGTAAATATTTATCTACTTCTGGCAAGTGTAAAGGCAACTCACTTTCATCAATTAAATAAGGCAAACCATTTTTAAAATATACAGGAACTGGTTCGCCCCAATAACGTTGACGGCCAAAAATAGCATCACGCATACGGAAATTAACCTTTGCGTAACCCATGCCCACTTCTTTAAGCGCCTCAACTATTTTTTGAGATGCTTCTTTATAACCCAATCCGTTAATAATTCCGGAGTTAATGTATTTACCTTCTTTAGTTGCATCAGCTTCTGTTTCGCAAAGTTGCGCATCAGTTACTTGTATAATTGGTAAATTAAAGTGTTTTGCAAAAAGGAAATCACGTTGATCTCCAGACGGAACTGCCATTACAGCACCCGTTCCATAACCTGCTAACACATAATCAGCAATCCAAACTGGCACTTTTTCGCCACTTAATGGATTAATGGCATAACTACCTGTAAAAGCTCCAGAAACGGTTTTCACATCAGACATACGGTCTAACTCACTTTTCTTTTTGGTAGCAAAAATATAATTATCAATATCTGCTTTTTGAGCAGGAGTGGTTAAAGAAGCCACCAATTCATGTTCTGGTGCAATTACTAAAAATGAAACTCCGTAAAGTGTATCAACTCTCGTTGTGAAAACCTCTATAAAGGAAGCCTCATCCCCCGCCTTCTCCGAAGGAGAAGGAGCCACTTGCGTTATGGATATACTTTGTAGTTTTTCTTTTATCGTGGCAATAGTATTATTGGTGTTGTTTATAACTTCTTCGTTGGTAAAACGGATGACTTGGAAACCGGCATTATTTAAGAATACGGTTCTTTGGTTGTCGTAATCGTTTGCCTCCGGTGTGTTATGGTATCCACCATCAACTTCAATAACCAAACGTTTAGGTAAACAAACGAAGTCAGCTATGTAGCCTTCGATTACATGTTGTCTTCTGATTTTGAAACCAGTTTGACTGTCTCTCAACTCATTCCAAAGAACAATCTCAGCATCAGTAGCATTTTTTCTATTCTCTTTAGAATTTTCTTTTAATAAATCCCAAGCAAAAGAATTCGCAGTCTCATAACCCTTCTTTCCATTATGCAATTCCACTTCATTCTCCTGCGCTCCCTTCTCCTCTGGAGAAGGGTTGGGGATGAGGCTAAACTTTACCATCGCACCAACGCTTTTACCAATCCAATTGCGTTGCATTTCTTTTAGTGGTTCTGGCCAATCAATATGGTTTAAACCTTGTAATAAACGTTCGGCGTAAGCGGTAATTCGCATACTCCATTGCATCATTTTCTTTTGCTCAACAGGGTGTCCGCCACGTTCGCTAAAACCATCTTTAACTTCATCATTGGCTAAAACAGTACCTAAAGCAGCACACCAATTAACGGTGCTTTCTTTCAAAAAAGTTAAGCGGTATTTTAACAATTCGGATTGTTTCTCTTCACCGCTTAAAGTACTCCAATCACTTGGTAAAAGTGGCAAAATATCTTCATCACAAACGGCATTAATTTCTGATGCCGGTATGGTTTCCAACTTCTCTATCAAAGTTGAAATATGTTCGGCTTTATCAGTGTCCTTGTTATACCAAGAATTAAACAGTTGCATAAAAATCCACTGGGTCCACTTATAATATTCTGGTGAACTGGTGCGTACTTCTTTACTCCAATCGAAAGAAAAACCTAAGTTATCTAGCTGTTCTCTGTATCTATTAATGTTGGTTTCGGTAGTTTTTGCAGGGTGTTGACCTGTTTGAATGGCATATTGTTCTGCTGGCAATCCAAAAGAATCGTAACCCATTGGGTGCAAAACATTAAAACCTTTTAGTCTTTTATATCTCGAAAATATATCAGAAGCAATATAACCTAGCGGATGTCCAACGTGTAAACCTGCACCACTAGGGTAAGGAAACATATCTAAAACATAATATTTAGGCTTACTTTCATCTACCTCTGCTTTAAAGGTTTGGTTTTCCGCCCAAAATTTTTGCCACTCTTTTTCTATCTGCTTAAATTGATAATCCATTTTTACGATTTATAATATAATAGCGAAAATAAAAATTTAAAATCAGCCTACCAGTTTTTTATTTAGAAAAGGAAGATAAATGGATTTTATTGGGCGTTTTAACACGCCATTCACTATATCTTTTTTGCTGTCATCCTGAGCCAAGGTCGAAGGAAAGCAAAAAAGGATGTCGTTCCTGTCCTTAACGCAAATACTGATTAATTTAAAGTATTTAATTTGAAAGTAGAATTGTTTTAAATACTTTTATTAAACTAATAAAAATCCAATAGAAATGAATTTTCTCTTCTTAAACATCGGAGTTTCAGAAATAATTATACTTTTTATTTTGATAGTAGCATTACCTCTTGCAATTATCATTTTGATAGCTTCCTATCTCAAGAAAAATTTGAAACTTAAACAAGAGCAAATTGAACTTTTAAAGAAAATTGCTAATAAATAGGCTAAGAGTTTTAATTCTATTTACTTAACATCACATTCTGCAAAGCAGCTTCTTCAAATAAGGTTTTTAAATGAGGAGTAAAAAGACTTTGATCTAAAGCATCTGCATGTCTTAAATGGTGCATGTCAGATCCAATAAAATCTATCATCATATTATCCACCAATTCTTCGGCTATTTTTTGGGTTTGCTTCCCATAATAACCACTTAAAGAAATGGTGTTCAATTGAAAATAGCAACCAAACTCTCTAATTTTATAAAAGTTTTCTATTGAACCATATAAGTATGGATACCTTTCTGGGTGAGCTAAAATCGGCTTTAAGCCTTTATCATTTAACTTTTGGACAATATCTTTAATGTTGTTTGGATAATTGATGTAAGAAAGTTCAAAGAGGATATAATTATCTCCCATCGTCATCAAATTACCAGCATTAATTTTATTCTCAAAAGTTTCGTCTAAATAATACTCAGCTGCCGCTTCTATAGTAATATCAATTTCTTGAATTCTCAATTCTTCCCTTAATAAATCTAAAGCCCTATTAATGGTGTCTGGTGTGTTTCTGTAATAATCGGCCATAATGTGTGGCGTAGCTATTAGCTTTTTAAAACCAAGCGCTTGTAAACGCTTCACCATCATTACAGATTCTTTAATTGTTGGAGCGCCATCATCAATACCGGGAAGAATATGCGAGTGCATATCAATCTCGATATTGGTAAAATCAAATTCTGCTATTTTTTTCTTTCCTTTAAAAAGATTGAACATCTATCTGTTTTGGTATTGCTCTTCGTAATAATGTTGGTAATTACCAGAAGTTACATTATTTAACCAGTTTTCGTTTGCTAAATACCAATCAACTGTTTTTTCTAAACCTTCTTCAAATTGTAAACTTGGTTCCCAACCTAAATCGTTTTTAAGTTTTGTGGCATCAATGGCATAACGTAAATCATGGCCAGCTCTATCTGTAACGTAAGTAATTAGTTTTTCAGAAGTTCCTTCTTCACGGCCTAATTTTTTGTCCATCACCTTGCATAAGGTTCTGATTAAGTCAATATTGGTCCACTCGTTATGACCACCAATATTGTAGGTAGTACCAGATTTTGCTTTATGAAAAATTACATCAATAGCTCTTGCATGATCTTCTACCCAAAGCCAATCTCTAATATTTTCGCCTTTTCCGTAAATCGGGATAGCTTTATTTTGTTTGATGTTATGAATAGAAAGTGGAATCAATTTCTCTGGAAAGTGAAATGAACCATAATTATTAGAGCAATTAGAAATCACACAGTCCATTCCGTAAGTGTCAAAATAAGCTCTTACAAAGTGATCTGAACTTGCTTTTGAAGCCGAATATGGTGAATGCGGGTCGTAAGAAGTTTCTTCTGTAAACATTTCTGTTCCTTCTCCCAAAGTGCCATAAACTTCATCTGTAGAAACATGGTAAAAACGTTTTTTGTCGTAATCTCCTTTCCAGCTTGTTTTTGCAGCGTTCAACAAATTGCAAGTTCCTACAACGTTTGTCATCACAAATTCTATAGGATTCGAAATAGAACGATCTACGTGAGATTCTGCAGCTAAATGTATAACCGCATCAAAATTTTCTTTATCAAATAAATCTTGAATAAAAGCAGCATCAACAATATCTCCTTTTACAAACTTGTAATTAGGAGATTTCTCAACATCCAATAAATTTTCGAGATTTCCCGCGTAAGTCAGTTTATCCAAGTTTACAATCTGGTATTTTGGATAAGTATTCACAAAACGTCTTACAACGTGTGAACCAATAAATCCGGCTCCGCCGGTGATGAGTATTTTCATGTTTTTAGTTTGTTAGTTGGTTTGGTGGTTAGTTTGTTAGTTTGTTAGGCTTTTTCGAACTGATTATAGTAAAGAAAATATCTAAATTAAAAATCAATACGTTAGTTTTATAGGTCTAACAAACTAACCAACTAAATTCTAACCAACTACATTAAAAAGGATTCTTAGCTATATATTTTTCCCATTCCCATGCAGATTTCATCATGTCATCTACATTTAATTCAGTTTTCCAACCTAAAGCTTCTGATGATTTGGTGACATCGCCGTAAACTTTCTCAATATCGCCAGCTCTGCGTGGGCCAATAATGTATTTTAATTTTTCTCCTGTTGATTTTTCAAAAGCGTTGATAATTTCTAAAACAGTAGTTCCTTTACCAGTTCCGATATTGAAAACCTCATAGTTATCTTCAGCTTTTCCTGCTTCCATACGTTTTATAGCTGCAACATGTGCCTTGGCTAAATCAACAACATGAATATAATCTCTTACGCAACTACCATCAGAAGTATCGTAATCATCACCAAAAACAGTAATTTGTTCTCTTTTTCCGATAGCTGTTTGCGTAACAAAAGGAATTAAGTTTTGAGGAACACCAATTGGCAATTCACCAATTAAAGCGGTTGCATGTGCGCCCACTGGATTGAAATATCTTAATGCTACAATGTTGTAGTTTTTATTTACAGCAGCAGTTTCAGCTAAAATTTCCTCAGCAATTTGTTTGGTGTTTCCGTAAGGAGATTCTGCTTTTTTTACCGGAGCAGCTTCTGTTACTGGCAAAACATCTGGCTGACCATAAACTGTACAGCTTGATGAGAAAACAAAATTAATAGGTGTTTCTTTATACTGAGAAAGCAAGTTTATTAAAGAAAAAAAGTTGTTTCTGTAATATTCTAAAGGTTTTTGAACGGATTCTCCAACAGCTTTAAACGCCGCAAAATGAATAATTCCTTTAATATCTGAATTTGATTGAATGAAAGCTGCAACTTTAGCTTCGTCGCATAAGTCAAACTGATGAAACTCTGGTTTGTAACCAATAATTTTTTCTATTTGATCTAATATTTTGATAGATGAATTTGACAAATCATCAACGATAACTGGAGTGTAGCCAGCATTATAAAGTTCAACAACTGTGTGCGAACCAATAAATCCTGTTCCTCCGGTTACTAAAATTTTATTCCCCATTTTTATTTGTTGTAATTGGTAAAGTCTTTATGGTCAATTTTATCTAATTGTTCTTGAGATAAAGTTTTGAAATATTCGTAAGTGATTTTTAAACCTTCGGCTCGGTTTACTTTTGGCTCCCAATTTAAGAGTGCAATTGCTTTGGTAATATCGGGGCGACGTTGTTTTGGATCGTCTTGTGGAAGGGGTTTATAAATTACCTTTTGATTGGTGCCTGTTAATTTGATAATTTCTTCCGCAAACTGACCAATTGTAATTTCATCGGGGTTTCCGATGTTCACTGGTTGCGCATAATCAGACAATAACAACCTGTAAATACCTTCTACCAAATCATCCACATAACAAAAAGAACGAGTTTGAGAACCGTCTCCAAAAACGGTTAAATCTTCCCCACGTAAAGCTTGACCGATAAATGCTGGTAAAACTCTACCATCATTTAAACGCATTCTTGGGCCATAAGTATTGAAAATTCTAACAATTCTGGTTTCAACACCATGAAAAGTATGGTAAGCCATGGTAATAGCCTCTTGGAAACGTTTGGCTTCATCATAAACACCACGTGGACCAACTGGGTTTACATTACCCCAATATTCTTCTGGTTGTGGGTTGCAATTAGGGTCGCCATAAACTTCAGATGTTGAAGCAATAATTAATCTTGCTTTTTTAACTCGGGCTAAACCTAATAAATTATGAATCCCTAAAGAACCAACTTTTAAAGTTTGGATTGGAATTTTTAAATAATCAATCGGACTTGCTGGAGAAGCAAAATGTAAGATATAGTCTAAATTTCCTGCTACATGAACATAGTTTGAGACATCATGATGATGAAACTCAAAGTCTTCAAGAGGAAAAAGATGTTCTATATTGGCTAAATCACCAGTAATTAGGTTATCCATAGCAATAACATGGTAACCTTCTTTAATAAATCTATCGCAAAGGTGCGAGCCTAAAAATCCTGCTGCTCCTGTAATTAATACTCTTTTTTTCATCATTCTATGCTTTAACTTCTGCTCTACCAATACTGTTATAATAAAAACCTAAATCAATCATTTTGTGTAAATCGTAAAGGTTTCTACCGTCAAAAATAACTTTAGCTTTTAGTTTATCTTCAATTTGTTTAAAATCTGGATTTCTGAAAGCTTGCCATTCTGTAGCGATAATTAAAGCATCAGCACCTTCTAAAGCTTCATAGGCACTATCAGCAAAAGCTAAAATATCACCTTTCATTTTTTTAACATTTGGCATTCCTTCTGGGTCGTAAGCCACAATTTCTGCCCCTGCTTTTGTTAATTCATCAATAATATATAATGCTGGTGCTTCTCTAATATCGTCAGTTTCTGGTTTAAATGCTAAACCCCAAAGTGCAAACTTTTTACCTTTAACATCTCCACCGTAATATTTCATCATTTTCTCAACAATTTTTAATTTTTGCGTTTGGTTAACTTCCATTACCGCATCTAAAATTTTAAAATCGTAGTTGTATTCTTTTGAAGATAAAGCCAAGGCCTGTACATCTTTAGGGAAACAGCTTCCGCCATAACCAATACCTGGGAATAAAAATCTTTTACCAATACGGTCATCAGCACCAATACCTTTACGTACCATATCAACATCGGCACCAACCAGTTCGCAAAGGTTGGCAACTTCGTTCATGAAAGTAATTTTAGTTGCCAAAAAAGAGTTTGCTGCGTATTTGGTTAATTCAGAAGAACGCTCGTCCATAAAAATAACAGGATTTCCAGAACGTACATAAGGTGCATAAAGTTCTTCCATTAATTTTTTAGCTCTTTCACTTCTTGTACCCACAACCACACGGTCAGGCTTCATAAAGTCATCTACAGCTACACCCTCGCGTAAAAACTCGGGGTTAGAAACCACATCAACTTCAACTAAAGTATTGGCAACAAATGCAGCTTTAACTTTATCTGCTGTACCAACTGGTACGGTAGATTTTGTAACAATTACTTTATAATCTGTAACTAATTCAGCAATATCTTTAGCAGCACCTAATACATAGCTTAAATCTGCTTTTCCGTCTCCACCTGGAGGCGTTGGCAAGGCTAAAAAGATAATCTGAGCATCTTTAATTGCTTCAGCAAGATTGGTAGTAAATTTTAACCTACCTTGTTCTATATTTCTATGAAATAGAATGTCTAAACCTGGTTCATAAATGGGTAAAACCCCACTTTTCATTTTATTTACTTTTTCTTCAACAATATCAACACAAATAATGTTATTTCCAGTTTCAGCCAAACAAGTTCCGGTTACTAAACCCACATATCCCGTCCCAATTACTGCTATCATCATATTATATTACGGTATTTTATTAAATTTAATTAAACTTGACGAAGTTAATCATTCAAATTATTAAATGCTTGTTTTTTATAACATTGTAATTAAATCTTACTACTTCTTGGTAGTTTTTTTTTCTTTTTTTAACAAGAAGGCAAAACTTTGGCTTGTTGGCAGAAAAAATTGGCAACAAAAATTTGTTGTAAATCCTTCAACAACAAAAGTATGGTTTCATTTTGCTTCATTAGGCGAGTTTGAGCAAGGAAAGCCTTTGTTACAAGCTATTAAAACTCAACAACCTCAGAAACAAATCATCATCACCTTTTTTTCTCCATCAGGATACGAGATTCGTAAAAACTCTAATTTAGGAGATTATATTCTCTATTTACCGTTAGACACAAAGCAAAATGCCGAAGATTTTATAGCTCTTTTTAAACCCGAAATTGCATTTTTTAATAAGTACGAATACTGGTATCACTTTTATAAAACGTTAAATAAAAATAATATTCCTGTTTTTGTTACTTCTGCTATATTTAGACCTAAGCATATTTTTTTTAAATGGTATGGAGGCTTTAACCGAAAAATTTTAAGTTTTGTGACGCACTTTTTTATCCAAAATAAAGAATCAGCCGTTTTGTTAAACGGCATTGGTTTTAAAAACTATACCATTTGTGGCGATACCCGATTTGATAGTGTTTTAGATTTAGCAAAGAATAAAAAAGAATTTCCTTTAATTGAAGCATTTAAAGCTGAGCATAAATTGATTATTGCGGGCAGTACTTGGCCACAAGATGAAGAATTAATAGCGAACTACATTAAAAACCTTAATGGCGATTGGAAGATTATTTTTGCACCTCACGAAATTGGAGAAGATAAAATTCTGAATTTAGAAAAGCTTTTGGGAGATCAATCGGTCCGTTATTCTTCACTATTAAATAGTTCAGAAAACTTAAATTCTGCAATTAAATGTATAATTATTGATAATATAGGAATGCTCTCTTCTTTGTATAGTTATGGCGATATAGCATACATAGGTGGTGGTTTTGGCGTAGGAATACATAATACTTTAGAAGCCGCTGCTTGGGGTTTGCCAGTTGTATTTGGTAGTAACTTTCAAAAATTTCAGGAAGCTAAAGATTTAATTACTAATGGCGGAGGCTTTACTATTGCAAATCAACAAGAGCTAAACATAATTTTTGAGAAACTAATTAACCAGCCCAAATTTAGAATTGAAGCTGGATTAAAAGCTAAGAATTATGTTGCTGTAAATATTGGAGCTACTGAAGTTATAATGGAATATGTTTTTCCAGAAAATTAATTTCGGTAATCATAAAAAAGCCTTTTGAAATTAAATTTCAAAAGGCTTACAATGTTATAGAATTATTTATTTCGCCAACTCTACATACAAGCCAACATCACTAATTGCTTTAAGCGGATTGTCTCGCATGTTTTGCTCCACTATTAAAGTATATTTACCATTACCAGGAAATTTATAGCCATCCTTAAAAATCAATTGATAATTGTATAAATTACCAGAACCAGTACCTAACCATTTCCCATCTGCTTCTGCTAATTGAAACTCTTGGCGTAAAGGAATATCTTTCTTATTTGGGCCAATAATGTGAAATCTCAACCAAATATTTGCGTACTTATAATCTGAGGTATGTCTAAAATTAACATAAATATTATAAGCTTTAGTACTGTCCGTAACAGTTACTGAAGCTTTTATAGGGTTTATGTAAGACCAAGTTTCTTTTGGTATTTTTTCAAAACTATCTACTACAACATTATCTGTATTACAAGCTTGTAATACAGATAATGTTAGGCCTAAAAAGAAAATTCGCTTAAAAAAATGCATTAATCTTGATCGGGTTTTTTATTGTTATTTCTTCTGTTTTTATTTCTGTTGTTCTTTTTTGGTCTGTTTTCAGGTGTGCTTGCAACTCCATCTAACGTCTTTATTTTAGGTTCGGCGGTAGTGTTTTGTGGTTTTGACTCAGTTGTTACTGTGCTTTTTTCAGGTCTGGTATTTTTGTTTCTGTTTTTATTACGGGTATTGTTTTTATTTTTTCGGGCTTTTTCGTCTAAACGGGTTAAGCTGTCTTGCCCAACTACATTTTCATAATCAAAAGATTTTTCTGCCACTTTAAGCTCTTCCGTTATCAATGCAAGGTCTCTCAGGTCTTCAGGTTTCTCACCTTTTTTATTCATCTCCTGAATTTCTTTCACTCTATCAACTTCAACCGGAATCCAAGTGTTATCTTCTCCAAAATAACTAAACCACATAATTTGTTTAAAAATATCTGTTTTTTGTAAACGAGCTTCTCCTTTTTCTGTTTTTAAACGATCAGCATGATTAGGGATAGTTTTTAAAGCATCCATGTAAGTATCTAGCTCATAATTTAAACAGCACTTTAACTTACCGCATTGTCCGGCTAATTTTAAAGTGTTTAATGATAAATTTTGGTACCTAGCTGCTGATGTTGAAACGGTTTTGAAATCAGTTAACCAGGTGCTACAACAAAGCTCTCGACCGCAAGAGCCAATTCCTCCTAAACGACTAGCTTCTTGGCGCATACCAATTTGACGCATTTCTATACGTACCCTAAAAGATTCTGCTAATTTTTTTATCAATTCCCTAAAATCAACCCTGCCTTCTGCAGTATAATAAAAAGTCGCTTTAGACCTGTCTCCTTGGTATTCTACATCAGAAAGTTTCATTGCTAAACCTAATTCTAAAGCTATGGTTCTAGCTTTATGCATGGTTTCAGATTCTTTTTCTTTCGCATTTTTCCATTTATCTACATCTTGTGTTGTTGCTTTTCTGTAAATTTTTAATGGTGCTTTTTCTTCTGTAACGCGTTTACGTTTCATCTGCATCCTTACCAACTCGCCAGTAAGGGTAACATGTCCTATGTCATATCCACCAGTAGTAGTTTCAACTGCCACTAATTCTCCAGCTTCTAAATATATATTTTCGTCGTTACGGTAAAAGTCTTTTCTTGCTCCTTTAAATCTAATTTCAACATAAGGAAAAGGTTTAAAATTTGAAGGTAAATCCATATCAGATAACCAATCGTAAACATCTAATTTGCTGCAACCGCCGTCTGTTAAACAAGAGCCGTTACTTTTGCAGCCACCAGGGGTACACCCGCCCGATGAACAACTTCCACATCCCATAATTTATAATATAATTGAGTCCGCCGTGTGGCGGAGCGTATTAAACTTTAAAATTTTAACTAATATCAAAGATACATCTAAAAATAATATTTTAGGATTTGCATTTCTTTCGATATGATAATGTGCTTTTTCAAGCTCGTTTGCAATGGCTTGAGCTTTTGCCAAACTCAAAACCTGCGAAAATTTACTAATAAATTCTAACTCTTTTTCTGGTATATGAATTAAGCCCGGAGCTTCTGCCATAAATAAAGTGCATTCTCGCATTAAATTAATACCGTAACGCAAAAAGTTTTTCTGGTTTTCACGTCCCATTTTAGCTAAATCTCCTTCTGTATAGGTTACAATTTGTAAACCGTTATTTCCCCAACAAGCTCTTAACCAATTTAAAAAAATATCATGGTAATCATTTTCTTGGTGGGTTAATAAATGTAACGCGGTTTGTAAACTTCCATTGCTTAAATAAGCTACCTGTTTAGCTTTAGTTTGTTCAATGTTTTTATGATTAAATAAATAATCTTCAATTTCTTGAGTTTTAAGTTTGGGTATTTTCACCAGTTGGGTTCTGGATATAATGGTATTTAGTATTTGTTCTTGATTTTGCGCTACCAGTAAAAAAAGTGTTTTTTGCGATGGTTCTTCAATTACCTTTAGTAATGCGTTTCCTTCTTTTTCAAGATATTCTGGCAGCCAAAGTATCAAGACTTTATACTCAGATTCGAAGGGTTTTAAACTTAGTTTACTAATGATGCTATGTGCTTCGGCAATATTAATATTTGCTTGTTTATTATCAGCACTGAGTTGCTCCCGCCATTCATCTAAACCTAAATAAGGGTTCGCTAAAAATGCCTTACGCCATTCTTCAATAAAAGTAAGTGCTGTATCTTCTTTATGTTTAGCAAAAAACGGGTACGAGAAATGTAAATCGGGGTGAACCAATTTGTTGTATTTACGACAAGATGAACATAGCCCACAAGAATCTTTTTCTTCTTTGTTTTCGCAACTAATATATTGCGCATAAGCCAATGCCAAAACTAAACTTCCAGAACCTTCCGGACCTAAAAATAGCTGTGCATGACTAATACGTTCATCTTTAACTGTTTGTATGAGATGTTTTTTTACCGCTTCTTGCCCTACAATGTCTTTAAATTGCATGTTTGCAAAATAAGAAAATTTGTTGTTTTAGTGCGTGGCTATTTTTTAAGTTGGTTAATTTTCAGGAATGAATTAAAGGAAATTAATTTGGGCGTTTTTTCCGCCAGCAGATAACACTAAATCTTTTGGCTGTCATCCTGAGCGGAGTCGAAGGAAAAACCAAAAGGATGTCGCTTCAATCATTAACGCAAAAATAAAGCAGGGTCCTCGAAAAGAGAGACCCTGCTTGGACAAAAAAACAAAGTAGGATTCTCGAAAAGAGATGCCCTACTTGGATATCAGTTTTTTAAAGAATTATTTTTCTTAAATCCCTTTCACAAACTCAGCCATAGCTAAACCAGGGTTTGTACTACGCATAAAGTTTTCTCCAATTAAAAAACCATTAAAACCATGAGATTTTAATAATTTGATAGTTCCTGTATCACTTATTGCACTTTCAGAAATTTTTAAAAATTCTGACGGAATCACTTCTGACAAACTTATAGAGGTTTCAATACTAACAGAAAAATCTTTCAAATTTCTGTTATTAACGCCAACTACATCTAAATATGGGTTTAAACTTCTGTCTAATTCTTCGCGGTTGTGTACTTCCAAAAGTGTGCTTAATCCTAAAGATTTAGCCAGTTTTGCAAAGCTTAAAATTTCATCTGGAGTTAGGCAAGCTGCAATTAGTAAAACAATATCAGCACCAATGGCTTTGGCCTCCACAATCTGATATTCATCTACCATAAAATCTTTGCGTAAAATTGGAATGTCATTTACTTTACGGGCAGCAATTACATCGTCCTCATGCCCCATAAAAAAATCATGATCTGTTAAAACAGATAGGGCAGAAGCACCTGCTTTTGCATAACCTGTGGTTACTTCTTCAACCGTAACTTTGTCGTTTATAATTCCTTTTGAAGGCGATTTCCTTTTAAACTCAGCAATTATCCCCGATTTATTTGGATCGGTTAAAAAGCTTTTTAAGCTATAAGTATCTCTTTTAAATGCAGGGAAAAACTCTAATGCTTTAATAGAGGTTTTAGCTTTTGCTGATGCTACTTCTTCTTTTTTACGGGCAACTATTTTATCTAGGATGTTCATCTTTTTTGAGGTTGAGGGTATAAGGTTAAGGGTTTAAGGTATTTTAAAATGGCAAAAGGTTATGCGCTCTATATACGCCTTAAACCTTCTACCCTAAACCTTTTACCTAATTTTCCAGCCAATTAGCAATCATTTCTTTACCATATTCGGTTAATACCGATTCTGGGTGAAATTGTACGCCACGCACATCTAAACTACGGTGACGCAAAGCCATCATCACTCCTTTTTCATCTGTTGCAGTAATCAATAATTCATCTGGTAAGTTTTCTGACTTTACCGCCCAAGAGTGGTATCTGCCAATTTTGAAACCATTTTCTAAACCTTTAAATATTACTTCCTCAGCATCTGTAATTACAATATTGGTTGCTGTGCCATGTACAGGTTTTTCTAAATTATAAAGCTCGCCACCAAAAACTTCGGCAATAGCTTGCTGACCTAAACAAACCCCTAATATGCTTTTTGTGGGAGAATAGGTTTTAATCACTTCTAATAATAAACCTGCTTCTGAAGGTATTCCTGGCCCTGGTGAAAGTAAAATTTTATCAAAAGCATTTACATCTTCTAATTTGAATTTATCATTTCTCCAAACTTCTGCCTCGTGACCTAATTCATTTAATAAGTGAACCAAATTGTAGGTAAAAGAATCGTAATTATCTATAACTAATATTTTCATTTTGTTTTATGGTTTAAAGGTCGATGGTGTAAGGTTTAAGGCCTTATTATATTATCAACCTAAATATTTTATCCATTTTTTGAGAGGGATAGTTTTAAACGAATGCAATTCCCTTACACCCTAAACCCTATGCCTCTCACCTTCTTAAATTCAAATTTCCTCTGCTTGTTTCAGAGCGTTTCTTAAAGCTGCTATTTTATGGTTTACTTCATTTAATTCCGATACCGGGTCAGAATCTGCAACAATACCAGCGCCTGCTTGATAATGCAATTTATTGGCTTTGCTTAAAAAAGAACGAATCATAATGGCATGGTTAAAATCGCCATTGAAACCCATAAAACCTATGGCACCACTGTAAAAACTACGCTTAGTTTTTTCATATTGGTCTATCAATTCCATTGCTCTGTATTTAGGCGCACCACTTAAAGTACCAGCCGGAAAAGTATCAGCAACAATTTTAAATGGGTTTACACCCGGTTTTAGCTGGCCACTAACTTTTGATACCAAATGGATTAAATGCGAGTAAAATTGTACTTCTTTGTAAGCTTCAACTTTTACTTGGGTACAATGACGGCTTAAATCGTTGCGGGCCAAATCAACCAACATCACATGTTCTGCCGATTCTTTTGGGTCGTTTTCTAATTCTTCGGCAATAATCTTATCCTGGGCATCATTACCAGAACGTTTAAAAGTTCCGGCAATTGGATAAATGGACGCAACGCCTTTTTTGATAGTTAATTGTGCTTCGGGCGAAGACCCAAATATTTTAAAGCTTCCGTAATCAAAATAAAATAAATATGGCGATGGATTTATAGAACGTAAAGCTCTGTAAACATTAAATTCATCACCTAAAAAAGAGGTTTGGAAAGCTCTGGAAGGCACAATCTGAAAAACATCTCCACGAAAAATATGCTTTTTCATTTTTTCTACCAAGGTAATAAACTCCTCATCTTTTAGGTTTGAAGTCTCTTCGCCTTGTAGGCTAAATTTATACTCCGGAAAATTTTTATTCTGAATAAGGTGTTGAATTTTCTCTAAACCATTTTCGTCTTTTTCAAACTCTGTTTCGTTTTTAACGATGTAGAGTTCATTTTTAAAATGGTCAATAGCTATAATATAACGGTAAATATGGTACTGAAAAGTGGGGATTTCTCTTTCGTTATTTTCCTGTTTCTTAAGTTTTATATCTTCAAAATATTCAACCGCTTCATGTGTAAAGTAACCAAATAATCCATCAGTAATAAACTTTAGACTGGTATCGGCATTGCTTTCAAAGTTTTTTCTAAAGTTATAAACCTCATCTGTAAGGTTAAAAGTATTTGCAGCTAAAACTTCTTTAGTATCATTAGGGTAGCTTTTGGTTAAGTTGCCTTTATTTAAAGTTATACCAGCAACTGGGTCGCAACATACATAGCTCATGCTGTTTTCACGACTATGGTAATCAGAACTTTCTAATAATAAACTATTAGGAAAAACGTCTCTTAAGCGCAAATAAATGCTTACAGGTGTCGTGGTATCTGCTAATAATTTTTTATAGGTTACATTTAGTTTAAAACTACTCATGTTATTATTTTTTACAAATCTAAGTCAAAAAAAAACCCGACGGGTTAGCGTCGGGGTCTCGTATTTGTTTAGGTTTGGGTTAAATTCTCTTTAAATTATACAAATAGACTTGCCGAAGCTTGGTTTTTACCTTGCCACCACCACTTAGTTGTATTGATATTGTTACTCATTGCGTCGCAAAAATATAAAGAAAATCGACTTTTAAAAATTTAATGTGATTTTTTCTTAAAATATGTATTTACATATTAAACCAAGGATTTCTATCCTTCATGGTAAATATGGCTAATAACACTACAACAATAGCAATGGTATAAAAAATGTAAATGGCTTTGTGTTTAGCTTTTGCATCTACTGCTTTTTTAGATTTTGAATAACCAATAGTTATCAAAATGGTTGCTAAAATCATCATACTAATGTGTTCCACATTCCAATATCTAAATGTAGGTTCGCTCATTCTCGAAAAATCTACATTAGGGCTAATAAAGTATAATACCAAACCTAATAATAATTGAATATGCGTACTAATTAAGGCAAACAAATTTACTTTTTTATTTGCCGGAGTGTATGGTTTGCTGCCAGCTGCAAACGCTTGAAAAATTGATAATAAAACCAGTATTAAGACTACGTATCTTAAAATTGAGTGAAGGTGTAATAAGCCTGTGTACATAATGTTTGTTTTTTAGCAAATATAGCAAACGCTTTACATAGGTTGTAATGATGTGTTACACATTTTTTTGTTTTATAAACAAAAAAGAGGCTGCCTAAATAATAGACAACCTCTTTCACCCACAAAACTCAAACTTATCTTGCGTCTAAGAATATAGACTCAGGTAAGGTTGTTACTGTAGCGGAAGTAGTTGGGGCTACATTTCCGTTATCAGTTAATTTAAAAACTAATATTTTTTTGTTTGCTTTTTCTGCTACGTAAATTAACTTTTTGCCTGCTCTTGCGTCAAAAGTAATATCTACTGGATTTCCCATCATGGTATTTGAACCAAAAATTGTTCTGTTTGCAGTTACCGCAGCATTAGCTGTAAATTTAGCCATTGCACCTTCAATAATATAAATACCACCATCTGCATTAAAAGCAGGAATAGCTAATGGAGAAGCTGTTGCTGCACCAATTTCTGTAACTAATAATAGATCAGAAGCTGCATCGTAAACTAAACCATGTAATCTTGTTGCTGCTGGTATCGTAATTTTATTGCTTGGTGTTACTGTACCTGTTGCAATAGAGTTTACATTTTTAAATAATTGGATTTCTTTTCTGTCTAAATCAATTAAAACCATTAAGCTACCGTTTGCAAAATCTAATCCCCATGGTTGGCCGTCTAAAGTAAAAACTTTGTTAGCAGTAACGCTTCCAGTTAAAGCTGGAGCATTTGCATAAACAAATATTTTGCTATCGGTATTACTAGCAACGTAAAGGGTTTTATTGGCAGCATCATAAGCAGCATCTCTACCACTTGTTAAAGTTGCATCAACAAAAGAACCTGTTACCGTTACTTCTCCAGTGCTAGAAACCGTGAATTTTTTAATTGTTTTATCTTGTCTGCTTACTTGAAATCCTACATTACTTGCAGCGTCGTAAACTACTCCATTTCCGTCTGGAGCACTTGTGTTAACTTGCATAGGTGAAGGTAACGTAGCTCCGTCTGCTGGACTATAAACTGATAAATTAGGATTTGTTAAATCTGCGTTAGATACAAAAAGGCGTGAAACCGGATTTGCAATTGGATCTGTGTCGTTCTTTTTACAAGCCGTAAAAATTAATGCTGATAACAAAGTAGCACCTAGTGCTTTTTTGATATAATTTGTTGTGTTTTTTTTCATGATTTTGAGTTTTCTTAAGTTTTTGTATTATTTATTTGAGTTAATTGATAGCATTTACGAAGTATCAAAAGATTTAGATTTTTGTATGAACAAAAAATTTACACAAGCGCCTGTATAAATTGTTGTAATCTGCTTTTAATTAGAAGTTAATCGCTTTTGTCAACAAAAACTTAATCTACTAATTAACAATAAATTGTATCTTTAATTACATTAACATCGTACAGCTTAAAAACAAGTCACAACAACTACTAAATAAAAAACAATGAAAAATCTCAAGCTTTTTACCTTATTAATTGCAGCAGCACTTGCCTTTAACTCCTGTAAAAAAGACCCTACAAAAAATGCAGTATTACCTGCTGCTACCCAAGAAGGAAAAAATACCGTAGGTTTTATACTTAACAATGAAGTTTGGGTGCCTTATGCAAAATGCGGTTTATGGTTAAGTAAAGCCTGTAAGAAAATGGCTGTAAGTTATGGAGGCACAAATTCTAGAAATGTATATAATCAGGTTGATGAAGGTGGTTTATACTTATATTTTGGGAGAGAAGTAGATAAGGTAAACAAAAAATCGTTTTTAAGTATCTCAACGTTCGGAAGCACAATTACTTCTACAGGAGATAAGATAGATTCGATAGATGTATTTTTCTCAGGCGATAAAATAAATGAAGCCAGCAATAGCTATGTAAGAATTCTAAAAGGAAGCAAATTTATCATCTCAAAATTGGATACCGATAAAGAAATTATTTCTGGAGAGTTTGAATTTATACTTTCTGAAAATCAAAATGGTACAGGCAAACAAATTATTCTAAAAAACGGGCGTTTTGATTTAAAAATGAATGTTTGTTTGTGTGATTAAAATTAAACAAAACTGTTTATTACCATATTAAAAATACCCCTATCTAGCGCAAGTCTTATGAGCGTTGGAAAAAAGGAAGTGGGTGACTTGTGCTTTAGACATACATTGTATAAAGAATAGATTGATAGATGAGTACAAAATATAAATTCAATAATAATACAGGGATTTACTTTGTAAGTTTTGCAGTAGTAGGTTGGATAGATGTTTTTACAAGACAAGTTTATAGAGATCTATTTTTAGAAAGTCTAGTTTATTGCAGAAAAGAAAAACGTTTAAATATACATGCTTGGGTGTTAATGAGTAACCATGTTCATCTAATAATCAGTAGCAGAACAGAAGGAAAATTGGCAGATGTGATGCGGGATTTAAAAAAATACACATCATATAAAATATTAAAGGAAATAAGGGAAAGTAAGAATGAAAGCAGAAAAGAATGGATGATGTACTTATTTGCAAAAGCTGGTAAGGAAAACAGCAACAATACAAATTACCAGTTTTGGAGACAGGACAACCATCCTATAGAATTAGATGCACATAGCGATATGTTTGCCCAAAGATTAAATTATATACATAATAATCCGATTGAAGCAGGAATAGTTGAGAAAGCAGAAGATTATTTATACAGTAGTGCAAGGGATTATCAGGAAGGTAACGGATTAATAGAAATAGATGTACTGCAATAATATTTATAAGCACAAGTCAGGCTTTGGCTCAAGCAAGCCCGCTAAGACTTGCGCTAGAGTAGGAGTTTGAATTTATACTTTCTGAAAATCAAAATGGTACAGGTAAACAAATTATTCTAAAAAACGGCCGTTTTGATTTAAAAATGAATGCCTGTTTGTGTGATTCAAAATAAAACATTGAGCAATACTTAACCATTAAAGGGCCTGTATAAATTGTTGTAATCTACTTTTAATTAGAAGTTTATTATTTTTATTAACAAAAACTTAATCTACTAATTCACAATAAATTGTATCTTTAATTCTTCTTCTATCGTATCATCTATAAAACAAAATATTATGAAAAAACAAAAACACTTAAAACTTCAAAACTTATGCTTTTGGCTTTTAGCCTTGAGCTTCCTGCTTTTTACAGGTATGCATTGTAAAAAAACAACAGAAACAACAAAAGAAGATGTTTTACCAGCAGAAACTCAAACAGGCAAAGGAACTTTTGGCTGTTTAGTAAATGGGGAGGTTTGGCTACCGAAGTCAAGCTCTTTATCTGCGCCAGCGTTAAGCACAACCATTCAATTTGATATTTTAAATTTAAAAATTGGAAGAGATAATGAAAATATAGTGATTGGGGTACGGAATTTAGCGCAAACTGGCACCTACGAATTAATTATGGAGAATAGTGCTGAATACTCTGTTTCTGGAGACATTTATAAGAGTTATAGTGGAGTCATAATTATAAAAACCTACAATAAACAATTGAATATTATATCTGGAGTCTTAAATTTCAAGGCAAAAAATAAAAATGGAATTGAAGTTGTAATAACAGATGGAAGATTTGATGTTAAATATACTAACTAAAAATAAGTTACCTTAAAATTTGAAACTATGAAGAAAATTTTACTCTTACCTTTTTTGATAATTACTAGCTATTTGTTTGCTCAAGATACCCCAAATGATTTTGCACAACGGATCCAATATATTTTCCAACATGTGGATGCTAGCCATGTAAATACGGGATTATTAATGGATTGTGGTAGTGAATTTGTGAACATGGATAATTACACAGGATTAACAAGTGTACATGATAGTAATTATGTGAACATGAATACATGGCGTAGTGTTTACGCATCACTTTATACCGCCAAATTTAACAATAACATTAACTTAACCGACTTCCCTACTTTTAACGCCACCTTAAAAGCAGCTATTTCTAATGTGTTACCAATTCCATTTACAGTTCTTAATTATAATTATCAAGTTTTAGGAGATGATGCGCTTACCGCCAATTTAATGTATGCCGTTAACGAGCAATTATATGATGTAACTAATAGAACACAAAGCCCTTACCTTACTAAAACCGCTTTTGCCATAGCCGCCGGAATGGATTATATTAAAGCAATTAATGGTTATGCAAGCTTTACTTTTAAAAGCAGCTTAACGTTTGGCAATACAGGTAAAACCATTAGCACTTTGAAAATAGATTTGGGTGATGGTCAAGGTTGGCGAACTGTACAAATGGATATACCGTTTAACACGCAATATAACAGCACTGGCTATAAAATTTTTAATTATGAAGTTACTTACACTGATAATAGTATATACCAAGGGCATAGCAGGGTTTATGTTGAATATGAACAAGAAATCTTTACTCCTGGCGGTGGTGATAATAGGTCTTACCCGAATAACGGTTTAGACACTGTTATTACTTCAAATACTTCTATGGGTATTAAAGCCGCCACACTTCAGATAAGATTAAGCGATACTAACACCAGTAATACCATTCAAAAACCTTTAATTGTAGTAGAAGGAATTGATTTTTGGAGAATAACAACACCTAATAATCCAAATGCAAACTTTAATGTAGATCGTTTTTTGAATAACAGTTTAAATACTAATTTATTTCTTACTGGTAACCTAAGAGATTCTTTGGATTTATTAAGTTATGACATCATTTTTATTGATTTTGAAGATGCTGCTGATTTTTTAGAAAATAACAGTGCTTTAACACAAGCTGCTATTACTTGGGTAAACAATAATAAAACTACAACTACTCAAAATGTTGTGATGGGTTTGAGTATGGGGGCGGTAATTGCTCGCCATGCATTGCGAACGATGGAAATTAATAACATTACACATGATACCAGGCTGTACTTAAGTATGGATGGTCCTCATCAAGGAGCTAACTTCCCTGTAAGCTTACAGGCATTGATTAAACACCTTAACAATGCAGAGTTCTCTTTATTTTGGGGTGCGCTACCGCTTTTTAAATTTAAAGATGCATTTGAAGGTTTGGATATTGGAAAAGCAGTATTGGATGCGCCAGCAACTAAACAATTATTAACTTATTATATTGGTAGCGGAAATAATCTGCCTATAAATAATTCTGCTCATAACTCATTTTATAGTTCTTACAGCTCACTGGGCAGCCCAACATTATGTAGAAATATCGCCATCAGTAACGGTTCAGAATGCGGTACTGGGCAAGGATATGCTCCTTTAACTACTATTTTTTCTCAAACTTCAAGTACATCAATACCTTATGTTTTTGATGCTGCTTCATCCTGGATTCAGGTAATTGGTGGTTTATTTAGCAATAAACCTTTAATAGGGTTATATGCCCCCTTGGCTATTATATCAACAAAGTCAAGTTTTGAAATAGAATTTAATGCAAAAGCACTACCTGACCATACCACAGATAGAATTTACAAGGGAAGGGTTGGTATAAAAAGAAAAGTACTGGGCTTATTTAATGTTTATGCAAATATTACCAATAGAAGTGTTAATGCACAATCCTACATGTTACCACTAGATTCTGCCCCCGGAGGAAGAGCAAGTTTTTCTAATGCTTCATCTCTAGGCATTCCTACAGATTTTGCTACATTGGTACAAGTTGGCGGGTTCGGTTATATCCCAACAGTGAGTGCGTTAGATATTGGTTCAGGAAACACAACCATTGGCACACCGCAATTATATGCAGCATATAGTATTAATAATCCGCCTGCAAGTCCATACAATACTTCTTTTTCTAGTTTTGTTACAGCAGTTGGAAATACGAATAGTGGAGGTAACAATAATGAAGACCATGTTACATTTACTCCCAGAAATGGTGGTTTTTTATTAAAAGAATTGCAAGGAAATACAAATACACCTAGTAATTGTGCAATATTCTGTAATCCATCAAATTTAATCCAAGGCCCAGCCCAATTCTGTAATTCATCAGAAACCTATACTATCCCCAATTTACCAGCAGGTGCAACAGTAAATTGGAATGTTAGCCTTGGTAGTGGTTTAGTGAATTTAACTACATCTGGTAATAGCGCAACATTAACAAAAGCAGGGAATGGCAATGTGCAATTAAGCGCAACAGTTGGTGGTATTTGTGGAAATTTCAATTTACCCTAAAGAACCATTAATGTTGGTGCTCCCTCTTTAGGTATGCCAAGCTTTACAAACTCGGATAATCAAAGTCCATATTGGTGTTCTAATAATAGTAGTGGCAACTCATTTACAATAGAAACTAAT
>NZ_JBHULV010000023.1:63672-106690 GCF_042684645.1 Pedobacter alpinus | reverse complement strand
ACGGGAGTGTATTTCCAGGGGATGATATTTTTGGTAATTTTCCTCCAGGCTATTACATATTTCAAATAAGGGCAATTGGTGCTTGTGGCACATCTGATTGGGTGGAAACAGAAGTAGAATCTCTAGATTGTTCTATGAATAATTATCGTACAGGTAATTTTAATATTTATCCTAACCCTGCTAATAATGAGCTTAATTTAGAATTTCAAAATTACAGTAATACACGCGAGATAAAAATATTGAATGATAAGGGAGATATTTTAATTTCATCTCAAACTAAAAAGGGAGAGAAAACATTAAAATTGAATACCAAAGACCTTAAAAACGGTACTTATTACCTCCATATAACAGACGGAAAAGAAACCATCAAAAAGCAAATTATAATAGCGCACTAGTTATTCAAAATCAAAAACCAAATCCTGATGATGTAAAAATTATCAGGATTTTTTTAGGAAAGCAATTGCTGTTCCGTGTTCTTTGATGTTAAAATCATTAAGATTGAAGACTCAATGTAGGGATTTTTTGTTTTTACACACAAAAAATTTACAAAAGCGCTTATATAAATCATTTAAAACTGCTTAGATTTAGAAATTAATCCCTTTTTATGAAGAAAAAATTACTCACCATTTTATTTATAAGCGTTGGTCTTTTTGTTAAAGCACAAGAAACTTATCCTGTAAATGGGTCTAAAGATTACCGAAACGGTCAATTTGCTTTTACAAATGCCAATATTGTTATTAACTCGGTGCAAACCATTAAAAACGGTACACTAATTATTAAAGATCAAAAAATTGAACAAGTTGGTACAGCTTTAACCATTCCTAAAGGTTACGTGGTAATTGATTTAAAAGGGAAATACATTTACCCTTCTTTAATTGATGCTTTTAGTAATTATGGAGTGCCAGAAAGTTCTCGTCAGAGTTTTGGCAGAGGTGCTCAACCTGTATTTACTTCTACAAAAGGAGGTGCTTATTCTTGGAACGAAGCAATAAAACCAGAAATGAGCACAGCTTCGGTTTTTAATGTGGATGTTAAAAAAGCAGAGGAATTAAAAAAATTAGGTTTTGGGACTGTTAATACCTTAATAAAAGATGGTATTGCTAGAGGAACATCAGTAGTGGTTACATTAAATGATGATAGTCCTAATTTAGTGATATTGAAAGATAATGTATCTGCAAATTACTCTTTTAATAAAGGCACAGCTAAAACAGATTATCCAAGTTCTTTAATGGGTGCTATTGCCTTAATGCGTCAAACTTATTTAGATGCAAATTGGTACAAAAGCCAAAGTAAAGAGTTTAACATGTCTTTATCAGAATTTAACAAAACACAAAGTTTAACTCAGCTTTTTGAAGTGAATAGTTGGCAAGATGTTTTAAGAGCTGATAAGCTTGGCGACGAGTTTAATACCCAATATTTATTTAAATCTGGTGGAGACGAATACCAAAGAATTGCAGCTATTAAAGCAACAAATGGAAAATTTATTATTCCTTTAAACTTCCCTAAAGCCTACGATGTTGAAGATCCTGCAGATGCTAGGAGTGTAAGTTACGCACAAATGAAACATTGGGAATTAGCACCAACAAACCCTGCGGTAATGCAAAACGCTGGAGTTGAATTTGCAATCACTTCATCAGATTTAGAAAGTACTAAAGATTTCTGGACAAACCTACGTTTAGCTATAGATCATGGTTTAACACAGCAACAGGCTTTAAAATCGTTAACAGAGATACCAGCTAAATTTTTAGGAATTGATAATCAAGTAGGCACATTAAGTGCTGGTAAAGCAGCTAATTTTTTAATCACATCAGATTCCTTATTCAAAAAAGGCAATATCATTTACGAAAACTGGGTGCAAGGTAAAAGGTTTATTGTAGCGCAAAAAGATGTGAAAGATTTGAGAGGTAATTACGATTTGGTGATTGGCGGTATGGGTGCTTACACTATGAAAATTGGTGGAAGTTTAGGCGCTTATGATTTAAACTTAGAAAAAACTGGAGCTGATAGTTTAAAAGTAAAAGGTAATATTACCCGTAACGGCGATTTGGTAAGCATTTACTTTGATTTGAATAAGAACAAAACTGGCGATACGAGGTTAACCGGTTACTTAGACGCTGAAACACCTATTGTAATAAAAGGCGAGGCTATAGATGCAGATGGTGATAAAAGTAATTTTACAGCTACCTACGCTACTGCCTTTACAGAAAAAGTTAAAAAAGAAGAACCAAAGCCAGCGCTTAAAGTTGGAGATGTTATTTTTCCATTTATAGCTTTTGGTAATAAAGAAACCCCAAAACAAGAAAGTGTTTTATTTAAAAACGCCACCGTTTGGACCAACGAGAAAGATGGTATTTTGCAAAATACAGACGTTTTAATTGTTAACGGAAAAATAAAATCTATAGGTAAAAACCTAAACGCTGCGGGTGCAAAAATAATTGATGCTACTGGTAAACATTTAACTGCGGGTATTATTGACGAGCATTCGCACATTGCAATTAGCCGCGGTGTAAACGAAGGTACGCAAGCGGTAACTTCTGAAGTTAGAATTGGCGATGTTTTAGAGTCTGACGATATAAATATTTACCGTCAGTTAGGTGGTGGCGTAACAACTTCACATTTATTACATGGCTCTGCAAATCCAATTGGAGGGCAAACCCAATTAATTAAATTACGATGGGGTAAGACACCAGAAGAAATGAAATTTACTGGTTGGGAAGGTTTTATCAAGTTTGCCTTAGGCGAAAATGTGAAGCAAAGCAACTGGGGCGATTTTAATACCATCCGTTTTCCACAAACTCGTATGGGTGTTGAACAAGTTTTTGTTGATGCATTTGTTAGGGCTAAAGAATACAAAGCACAATGGGCAGCTTATAATGGTGCAAAAAATAAATCGGGCTTAAGCCAACCCCGTAAAGATTTAGAGTTGGATGCTTTGGTAGAAATTTTGGACGATAATCGTCATATCACTTGCCACTCTTATGTACAATCAGAAATAAATATGTTGATGCATGTTGCAGATAGTTTAGGCTTTAAGATAAACACGTTTACCCATATTTTAGAAGGCTATAAAGTTGCCGATAAAATGGCAGCCAGAGGAATTGCAGGTTCTACCTTTGCAGATTGGTGGGCTTATAAAATGGAGGTTTCAGAAGCAATTGCATATAATGGTAAATTAATGCACAGTGCCGGAGTGTTAACTGCCTTCAATTCTGATGATGCAGAAATGGCTCGTCGTTTAAACCAAGAAGCTGCAAAAGCAGTAAAGTATGGGAATGTGAGCGAAGAAGAGGCTTTTAAATTTGTAACGTTAAATCCGGCAAAGATGCTCCATATTGATGATAAAGTGGGTAGCATTAAAGTTGGTAAAGATGCCGATTTGGTAGTTTGGTCTGCAAACCCGTTATCTGTTTACGCTAAAGCCGAGAAAACTTTTGTTGATGGTATTAAGTATTGGGATATAGACCAAGATGCAGAAAAACAAAAAGCTATGGTTTCAGAAAAATCTCGCTTAATTCAAAAAATGATAGATTCTAAAAGTGGTGGTTCAAAAACTCAACGTCCGGTAACTACTAAGCCAGCCTTAGATACTTGCGATACCATGGAAGAAGATTACCAAACTGCAGCTCATTAATCTGTTATTTTAAAGAAAACAAAATGAAAAAATTAATATTTCAAATGATAGCATTAAGTTTTGCAAGTAGCTTAACTTTTGCACAAGCTGATATTGCACCTGCACCCAAGCAAAAAAACAACATAGCAATTGTAGGTGGCACCATACATATTGGTAATGGGAAGGTAATAGAAAACGGCACCATATTTTTCTCAGAAGGGAAAATAACAATGGTGAAAGAAGGTGATGCTGTTCCGCAAGATATTGCTGTTTACAAAGCAACCGGCAAACACATTTACCCTGGTTTTATAGCACCAGCAAATGGTTTAGGTTTGGTTGATGTAGAATCTGTTAGGGCAACCCGTGATATCTCGGAAACAGGAGACATAAACCCACATGTACGTTCTATCATTGCTTACAATACCGATTCTAAAATTATTGCCACCATCCGTTCTAACGGTATATTATTATCGCAACCTACTCCGCAAGGAGGGTTAATTTCTGGTACTTCATCTATAGTGCAATTAGATGCTTGGAATTGGGAAGATGCCGCTTACAAATTAGATATGGCAGTTCATTTTAATTGGCCAACATCAAAAACTAGAACCAGCAGAAGAGGAGGCGGAGCTTCAGAAGAACAACAAAAAGAACGTTACCAAAAGCAAATGGCGGAAATGCAAAGTTATTTAGCACAAGCCCAAGCTTATGCAAATTTAGGTAATCCACAAACGTTTAACGCAAGATTTGATGCTTTAAAAGGTTTGTTTAATGGCACTAAAAAAGCAATGGTAAATGTAAATGACCAAAAAGACATTATTATAGCTGTTAAGTTTTTTGAAAGCTTTAATATTAAACCTGTTTTGGTGGGTGCACAGGAGGCTTCAGAAATTACAAGTTTTTTAAAAGAGCATCAGATTGCTGTAATTATGCGTGAGAGCCAAGCTTTACCAAATAATGAAGATGATGATATTTATTTACCATATAAAAATGCTAAAATTTTGCATGATGCTGGCGTTCTAGTAGGGATGAGTATTGATGGTTATTGGCAACAACGTAACCTTCCGTTTATGGCAGGCACAGCGGCAGCTTATGGTTTAACCAAAGAAGAAGCTTTAGCTACAATTACTTTAAATAACGCTAAAATTTTAGGTATTGATGCGCAAACAGGAAGTTTAGAAGTTGGTAAAGATGCAAACATCATTATTTCTACTGGCGATGCTTTGGATATGAGAACAAACAATATAGAAACTGCTTTTATACAAGGCCGGTTAATTAATTTAGATAATTTACAGAAACAACTTTACAAGCGTTATGCTGATAAATATGGCATAAAAGCCGATTAAAATTTAAATTAATTTAATTTCTAAAAAGCCTGCATTCTACAAAAATGCAGGCATTTTATTTCTGCTTTGTTTCCGTTTTATAAATTAAATAAGCCTTAGCTAAAATTATTATCTTTGACGTACTAATCTATTAATTAAGATGGCTGAGAAGGGATATAAAACTATTAACTATAGATACATATTAATTGCAGTTTTTACTTTTTCCTTGGTGCAATTGGTATATGTAGCCATCCATCGTAAAGAAGTTTCTAAAAACTTGTCGGAGTCTGTTAATTTATTGAGCGAAAATAATTTAGCCATTCACGATATTAACAGCAGTTTCGAAAGCTTGTTTGATATCGAAAATAAGTTTAGGTTATATGTAAACACGCGTGAATCTGTTTATTATCAAGATTATAAATCTCAACTTTTATTATTAGGGGCTAAGCTTGATAGCCTTCAAGCATATCGTAATCTAAATTCAAAAAATCAGCAAACAAAAAACTTAACTGCATTAGTAAAAGATAAAAAAAGAAATACAGATTTGTTTATCAGGCTAAAAGCAATTAATGACTCTTTATTGTTGGCAACAGATAAGTTAAGTGAGATTGAAGAAAGTCGAGGTTTTTATTTCAAACCTTTTAAAATAACCGATATACAATCTATTTTATCGCAAAAAGCCGATACAGCTGTACAAGTAAATGACACGCCAAAGAAAGGGTTGCTTAAACGTATTGGTGCTGCATTAGTTAATAAAAATACAGCAACTGCCGATACAATTATTACCAAAAATAATAACCTAGTACAAAACACTAAAATTACACAGGATAGTTTAACACTGTTAAAGATGAACAGTTTGTTTAAGCAAAGTATCAAAAAGTTGGTTGCTAATCAAAATCTGGTTAAAGCTCGCGAAAATGAAATTATTGTAGCAAACATGACTTTGTTAAACGAACTTTTAACCATTCTAAAAGAATTAGAAACTCAAGAATACAATAAAAACATAGCAAACGCCAGTGTGTTAAAAGTTTATGCAACAAACAGCCTTAAATCTTTAAATAGTGATACTAGAATAGTTTTAATATTAGCTCTTGTTTTAGCTTTGGTTATCATATTTAATATATGGAGATTGTATAATTATGAGCATCAGCTTGTTGAAGCTAAAAATGATGCAGTTAAACAAACCAATCTTAAGCGAGATTATTTAGCACACCTTAGTCATGAAATTAGAACACCCCTAAATTCTATTGTTGGTTTTTCTTCGCAATTGTCTAAAAATCCGTCAGAAGAAGAAAGTAGGTCTTACATAGGTGCTATCACAGAATCTTCAAATATGTTGCTTTCTTTGGTAAATGATGTTTTAGATTTAACCAAACTAGAATCGGGTAAATTAAATTTAAATGCCACTAATTTTAACCCACAAAAGGCGGTTAAAGATGTGGTTAATACTTTGCAGGTTTTAGCACAAAGCAAAAAATTGGATTTAGTAGCAAATTTCTTTTTTGAAGACGGTACTATTTTGAAAGGAGATGAATATCGCTTTAAACAAGTACTTGTGAATTTAATTAACAACGCCATTAAATTTACCAGTACAGGTTCTGTAACAGTAAACTGCAAGTTAGTTTCTGCATCAAACATTACCTTAGAAATAATTGATACGGGTGTTGGCATCTCTAAACAAAATATTACTGTTTTGTTTGATGAGTTTACGCAGGTATTGGATAATAATTCTGAAAACCGAAAAGACGGAAGTGGTTTGGGCTTAAGTATCACTAAAAAAATTATTGAAGCGCAAAACGGAACTATAATTGTAGAAAGTGAATTTGGTAAAGGCTCTAGGTTTATCGTAAATATTCCTTATGCAGTTGCTGATGCGCCGGTTTGCGTGGTTGAAAGTACTTCGGAAAATGATAATGCTACAATTGCGTTACATAAACCTTTAAATTTAGACCCTAATAAAGTATTAATTGTTGATGATAATTTGTTGAATATTAAACTACTTACCATCATTCTAAAGAAATGGGGTATAGCTTGTGATGAGGCTGCAAACGGCGAAATTGCGTTTCAGTTATTTGAAGATAATGAATATGCTGCTGTATTAACTGATATACAAATGCCAGTAATGAATGGGGTTGAGCTCACTAAGAAAATTAGATTATATAGCAATTCCGAAAAAGCAAATATTCCTATTTTTGCCATCACAGCAAATGTGATTTCCGAAGAGTTGGCTGGTTATATTGCCGCCGGAATGAATGGGCATATTATTAAACCTTTTCAAGAGCAAACACTTTATCAAATATTGCAAAAATTAAGCCTGCAACAATCCACCGCATCATAATTTAATTCCTCAGAATCTGTTTTAGATTTCAATTTTACTTTTCTATAGCAAATAAAACTCTTTAGAATTATGAATTAACATCCATGGATGTTAATTTTGTCACATGAAATTAGAAGAAGAAATTAAACATGAATTTTTAAATCCTCAGCAAAGGGCTTTCACCAATGTGATATTTACTTCTAACTGGATATTGAACAAAATTGCCATTGCTTTAAAGCCCACAAGTTTATCTCTACAACAATTTAATGCTTTAAGTATTTTAGCTGGGCAGCCAAACCAAACGGCTACTGTTAATTTAATAAAAGAGAGATTGATTGATAGGATGCCAAATGTATCTAGGTTGTTAAATAAGTTAATGGATAAAGGTTTAATAGCGAAAGAGAGAAACCCAACAGACCAGAGAGAAGTGTTTGTTAAAATAACAGATGAAGGTCAGAAAATCCGTAAGCAAGGACGCATATTAATTGATGGTTTGGTTTTTGATTTAAGTAACGAACAATCTAATTCATTAAACGATTTATTAGAGAAAATTAGAAGTTAAAAAAAATTATTAAAATAAAGTCCATGGATGTTAATGTTGATGGCTTAAAAATGACGAAATGATGAATAGAGTAATTTTATTAGATAAAAGACCAATTGGAACGCCAACTTTAAATGATTTTAAATTTATTGAAGAAGAAAAACCTACCGCTAAAAACGGAGAAATATTATTGAAAGCATTGTTTGTTTCTGTTGATCCTTACTTAAGAGGAAGAATGAGCGATGCAAAATCTTACGTTCCGCCGTTTGAACTTCACAAACCTATAAGTTCTGGTATGATAGCAGAAGTTATTGCTTCTGAAAACGCTGATTTTAAAGTAGGAAGTCATGTTTCGGGTTTATTAGAATGGAAAGAATTTCAAGTGAGTACGGGCAAAGGACTTAATAAAGTAGATGGTACTAAAGTTGGATTATCTGCTTACTTAGGGATACTTGGGATGACCGGTTTAACAGCTTATTTAGGTTTAACAGAAATTGGAAAGCCTAAAGAAGGAGAAACATTGGTAGTTTCTGGTGCGGCTGGCGCTGTAGGTTCTGTAGTTGGGCAAATAGGTAAAGTATTAGGTTGCAGAGTTGTTGGTTTAGCCGGAACGGATGAAAAAGTTGAAATGCTTAAAAAAGATTTTGGTTATGATGAAGTAATCAATTACAAAACCACTAAAGATATTTCAAAAGCCATTAAAAATGCTGCTCCAAACGGAGTGGATGTTTATTTTGATAATGTAGGTGGCGAAATTTCTGATGCAGTTTTAGCTAACATAAACAATTTTGCAAGAGTGCCGGTTTGTGGTGCAATATCTTTATATAACGATACTGAAATTGCTAAAGGGCCAAGATTGCAACCAATTATTGTAAAAAACAGTGTGTTAATGCAAGGTTTTATTGTGTCAAATTACGCGGCTAAATTCCCAGAAGCTATTCAAAAAATGGCTACTTGGTTAAAAGATGGAAAATTGGCACATCAAGAAACCATAGTTGAAGGTTTTGATCAAATACCACAAGCTTTTTTAGACCTTTTTGAAGGAAAAAATAAAGGTAAAATGATTGTTAAAATATAAAATGATGGCCAGCAAAATTAAAATAGATATTGTTTCTGATTTGGTTTGTCCTTGGTGTTACATAGGTCAAAAAAGACTGAATGACGCTTTAAAACAAGGTAATTACGAGGCGGAAATAACCTGGAAACCTTTTCAGTTGCACCCAGAATTGCAAAAAGAGGGAATGGACAAAAATAAGTTCTTAACTCAAAAATTTGGAGAAAGAGGCGCAAATATGTTTAATCAGATTAAAGATGTTGCAGATAGCGAATCTTTAGCGATGAATCCGGAAAGTATCACAAATATCCCCAATACCATAAACATACACCGTTTAATGTGGTTTGCTAAACAAAAGGGCAAAGATTTAAGTTTAGCGGTAAAATTATTTGAAGCTTATTTTGCAGCCGGTAAAGATTTTTCTAACAATCAAACTTTAGTACAATTAGGAGAAGAGTGTGGCTTAGATAAACTTGAATTAGAACAATTTTTAGCTAGTGATGTTGCTAAAGAAGAAGTTTTAGCAGAAGAAGCGATGTACAGAAATGCTGGAATTAATGCGGTACCAACATTTATTATTAATGATAAATATATGATACAAGGTGCTCAACCACCTGCTGCTTTTTTAGAAGCATTTGAGCAATTAGAAATAAAAAAAGAAAGTAATGAATTCCAGTGTACTGGAGACGATTGTTAACTATAAGATAAAGAATATAAATTATGTTAAATTTTGAATTTAAAAACCCTACTAAAATAATTTTTGGTAAAGGACAAATAGCTAAAATTGCTACAGAAATACCAAAAAATGCTAAAGTTTTAATGCTTTATGGTGGTGGCAGTATCAAATCAAACGGTATTTATGAACAAGTGAAAACAGCATTAAAAGATTTTGAAGTTATAGAGTTTGGAGGTATTCCGGCTAATCCAGAATATGCTATTTTAATGGATGCATTAAAAATCATCAAAGAAGAAAATATAACTTATATGTTAGCTGTTGGCGGTGGTTCTGTTATTGATGGTACTAAATTTTTATCATCAGCAGCTTTATATGAAGGTAGCGAGCCTTGGGATATTTTAAAAAATGCCATCCCAACAAAAAAAGGTTTACCATTTGGAACTGTTTTAACTTTACCTGCAACAGGTTCGGAAATGAATTCTGGTTCGGTAATTACCAGAGCAGAAACACAAGAAAAATTGGCTATGGGTGGTCCTGGCTTATTTCCTGAATTTTCTATTCTGGACCCAGAAGTGGTACAATCTATCCCACAGCGCCAATTAGCAAACGGTATTACTGATGCTTTTACACATGTTTTAGAACAATACATGACTTACCCAATTGGTGCAGCATTGCAAGACAGATTTGCAGAAAGTATTATGCAAACTTTAATTGAAGTAGCTCCCAGAATAACAGCTAACCCTTCAGATTATGAGGCGGCTGCTAATTTTATGTGGAGTTGTACCATGGCTTTGAATGGATTAATACAAAAAGGAGTGCCAACAGATTGGGCTGTGCATGCTATTGGGCATGAGCTTACGGCACAATACGGAATAGACCATGCAAGAACTTTAGCTGTAATTGCACCTAGTCATTACCGTTACAACTTTGCATCAAAAAGAGAAAAACTAGCTCAATACGGAAAAAGAGTTTGGGGAATTACCGAAGGCGATACAGATGCTATTGCGAAAGCAGCCATCGTAAAAACAGAAGATTTTTTCCATTCTCTAGAAATCGACACCAAATTATCTGACTATACTAAAGATTATGAAGGAACTGCACAAAAAATTGCAGCAAGATTTACAGAAAGAGGTTGGTTAGGTTTAGGAGAACACAAAACATTAGCTCCGGCAGATGTTGAGAAAATTGTAGAAATGAGCTATTAGGTTGCTATTGTATTTACAGTAAAACTTAATAGAAAAAGCGTTAACGATGGTAGCGATACCCTTTTTTGTAATCTTGAACGAAGTCGAAGGACAGCAAAAAAGATTTATCCGCCAGCTGGAGTAGTGGTAAAATGTCCACAAAAAAATAAATTTTATTAAATTAAAAACAACAACAATGAAAGTATTAATTGTATTAACATCACACAGTGATTTAGGAAATACCGGCGAAAAAACCGGATTTTGGGTAGAAGAATTTGCTGCACCATATTATGTAATGGCAGATGCAGGAGTGGAACTTACTATTGCTTCGCCAAAAGGCGGGCAACCACCAATAGACCCTAAAAGCACAGCGCCAGATTCTCAGACACCAGCCACTAAACGTTTTTATGCAGACGAAGCTTTAAAAACAAAATTGGCTATTTCAGTTGTTTTAAGTGAGGTTAACCAAGCAGACTATGATGCTGTTTTTTACCCTGGAGGCCATGGCCCACTTTGGGATTTAGCAAATGATGAAAACTCTATTGCATTAATTCAAAACTTTTATAATAATGATAAGCCAGTAGCTTTTGTATGCCACGCACCAGGTGCTTTGGTAAATGTTAAAGATGCTAATGGCGAGCCTTTGGTAAAAGGTAAAGAAGTAACTGGTTTCTCAAATACAGAGGAAGAGGCAGTGCAATTAACAGATGTAGTTCCGTTTTTATTAGAAGACGAAATGAAAAAATTAGGTGCTACTTACAGCAAAGGTGCAGATTGGGGAGTGTATGTTAAACAAGATGGTTTGTTAATTACAGGTCAAAATCCGGCATCATCAGAAGAGGCTGCGAAATTACTTTTAAAAGCATTATTAGTAAAAAAAGCTAGTTAGTGATTTCGGAAAAGCAATGCAATTTTTGCTTTTGTAATTAAGAAGCATAGTAAAAAAGCCAGAAATAAATCTGGCTTTTTTGTTCATTAAAAAATGACTATTTTTTCGTAAATAGTTAAAGCATAATAAATTATTAAATAAACGTTTATCAATTATGATAATTTCAATTATAAAATTTTCTTTAGTTTTTCTTTTGGGCTTATTAGGCGCTGATGATCAACCTGTTTTTAAAGGAGGAGAAAGTGCTTTAGAACAATTTATAAATACCAATAAAGTTTATCCGGTTTATTCAAAACGTAATTGTATAGAAGGCGTTATTTATGTTTCTTTTAATTTAAATAAAGACGGACAAGTTTCAAACGTAAAAGCAAAACAAGGTTTAGGTGTTGATTTAGATGATGAAGCTATAAGATTGATTAAGCTAACTACCCATAAATGGGATATCCCGAAGAATTATAGCGAAAGATCTGAAATGGTGGTGCCTATAAAATTTACGCTGCAAAATTATAATTGTAGTAACCTTACAGCTAATGAAATAGCGAAATCAATTGAAGCATATAAAACAAGACAAGCTTTAGAAGATGCAATTATAAATTATTATAAGAATAAATACGCAGGTTTGGCAAACACTAAAAATGAACAAGAAATAATAAATCTGAAAGCAGATTTAGGCTACGATGCTGAATTAGTGGAAGAATTATTAGTGGAAGCAAAAAAGAAATTGAAACAAGGAGATAAGGATGGCGCTTGTGAAACTTTAAATTTTATTAAAAATATTGGCTTTACAGATGCCGATGATTTAATTGCCCAAAACTGTAAATAAGCTATATTAGCGCCATGAAATGGACACTTCGTTTTTTTGCGTTTTTAGATTTATTGTCTTTTTACTTAATGGCCCCAGAAGGGAGCTTACAATTGTTTTCGTTCTTTCAAGAAGAATCATTTACTATAAATGAGATTTTTTCGAGGTTTTTATATGTTCTGCTATGGTTTAGTTTATTAGCATCAGCATTTTTATTAGCTATTCCTAAAAAAGCAGGGATAATAATTTATTACTGCCAGTTATTACCCCGTTTTATTTTTTTAGCTTTTTCCATAGGTTTTGTTTCCTCCATCAGCTATTACGTTTCTTGGGTAGGATTAGAAAATTTATTATTCTCCTTATTTATCTTCGCAGAAATGCTAAGAATTTATTGGAGCTATAAATTTCAAAAAGATGTATAAATCCAACCAAGCAAATTATTTTATTCCATTCTCATATAAATTAGAATGAAATGTTTTTTCAATAATGTCTGATACCACAAAAAGTTTATATACCCTTCCTTTCCTTTTAGTTTGCTTTAGCTCTTTTCTTTTTTCTGCGAGTTTTAACATGTTAATTCCTGAGTTGCCTGCATATTTAACAAGTTTAGGTGGAGCAGAATATAAGGGTTTAATCATCGCTCTATTTACCATAACTGCTGGCATTTCTCGTCCGTTTAGTGGCAAGTTAACTGATAAAATTGGGCGAGTACCTATTATGGCTATCGGTTCTTTAGTTTGTTTTGTTTGTGGCTTTTTGTATCCAATACTCACCAGTATTTCAGGCTTTTTATTTTTAAGATTAATTCATGGGTTTTCTACGGGTTTTAAGCCAACTGCAACTGCTGCTTACGTTGCAGATATTGTACCTGCAGGTAGGTGGGGAGAAGCTATGGGCATACATAGCTTGTTTTTTAGTACAGGTATGGCAATTGGCCCAGCAATAGGAAGTGCAATTACTCAATATTTTTCTATCAATATTTTATTTTACTGCTCCTCATTGTTTGCATTGTTATCCATTGCCATCATATTTAATATGAAAGAAACTTTGGCAAACAAACAAACTTTTAAAGTGAGTTTATTAAAAATAAAGAGTAACGAATGGATGAATAAACAAGCTTTGCCAGCTTTTTGGGTAACCTTATTTAGCTATGTAAGTTACGGGGCAATTATAACCGTAATTCCCGATTGGACAGCGCATGTAGGTATAGCAAATAAGGGTGTGTTTTTTATGGTTTTCACCATCTCATCATTATTAATGCGTTTTTTGGCAGGCAAATCATCAGATAAGTTTGGGAGAGTACCAATTCTAAAAATTTCTTTATCAATACTTTGTATTGCCTTAATATGGATTGGTACTTGGCAAACCGTTACAGGTTTTTTAAGTGGAGCCTTACTTTATGGCGTTGCAACTGGTATGCTTTCGCCAGCTATTTCTGCCTGGACAATTGATTTAAGTGATTACGATAAAAGAGGACTTTCTGTTGCTACCATGTATATTGGCTTAGAAGTAGGGATTGGATTAGGAGCTTTCTTTTCGGGTTGGTTTGTACAAGACATTATTGGGCGTACGCCAACCGTTTTTTACGGTATTGCATCTGTAAATATGCTTGGCTTAGTTTATCTGTTTTGGCATAAAACTAAAAAAATACAGCCAAAAAAAAATCCTCTTACTAGTTAAAGCAAAAGGATTTTTAAAATTGTGTATTATTTAAAACTTTAAAGCCAAACCTGCTTGCCAAACTTGGTTTTTAAAAGCTGGAGTTTCAGTAGTTCCGTTTTCATTGTTTTTTTGGAAATCTAAAGCATACCTTCCGTTTAAGCTTATGTTTTTTGTAATATCAAAACCAGCTCCTAAAACACCGCCAGCTATACTTTTCTTAAACTTATCCGCATCGTCTTCATATTTTGTTTGTTGCGAACTATTAAAATCACCTTCGTATTTATTGGTAGTTTTAGTTAAAAATGAAATTTGTGGCCCTAAATACAAATTGAAACCACTAGCTACATTTATAGCCGCTAAAATTGGTACTTCAATCCAATTGGTTGTTTGAGTAAACGTACCATTATTTAATAATCCCGTTCTTTCAGATTTGTAACCCTTCTGAGAAAACATCACCTCCGGCTGAAAAGATAATCTATCAACAATAGGGATACTAATAAATACACCTGCATTATAACCAGTTAAATAATCTGTTTTAAAATCAGAATCATCGGTTTTAATAATATTACTAAAACTTACACCTCCTTTAATTCCAAAACTTAAACCACTTGATTTTTCTTGAGCATTGACTTTTCCTATCATTAGTAAAGCAAAAGCAGCTATAAATAATTTTTTCATAATTTTATTTTAATTAATTTAATGTGCTTAGGAAATAATGATGCCAAAAAATAATTTTGTCTAACATTTATTACATAATATATTGATTAATAAATATTTATGTTTTTATGATTTCAATTTATGATTTACTTAATTTTTGTTTCAGATAAAAACTGGGTGTAGTTTATGCACTACAAAATTAATTTTTCAATATCATTAAATAATAATTTCTTTAACCCGGATTATGCAGTAGAGATTAAAGCGAAACAAGATTATAAAAAAAGCTATTAGACACGGGTTTTTTCTAATTAAAAGAATAGTTTTTCTATTCTAATGTTAGAAAAAAGAGTATAGAAATAGATTTGCAGTAGAATTTTGTTGTGGCAAATTCTTATTGCGTAATCTTGGTTTAATGTATATCTTAGCCCTTGTCTTCTTCAATTATTAAATTGTTAATAAAGTAAAATATACCAAATCGTTTACATAGCTATTAATTTAGATATTGCGTTATTAAATTTGGTGGTTTATCAAATTAGCTAAAAAACACTTTAAAAAATTTGTAATGAAGAAATCTTTTTGGTTTGTATTAAGCCTAATCTGCTTTTCAATAGGTTTAAAAGCACAAACTCCTGTTCCTTTTGTTAAAACCTTAAATAATCCCAATCGCTGGGTCGATTCGGTATTTAAAAAAATGACCAGAAATCAAAAAATTGGTCAGCTATTTATGGTTCGAGCACATACAGATTTAGGTCAAAAATACGCCGATTCTGTAGGGAAAGTTATTGCAAAAGAACATTTAGGTGGAGTAGTTTTTTTTCAAGGCGGGCCTGCAAAGCAAGCTGCTTTAACTAATCAATATCAAAAGCTTTCAAAAATTCCGCTAATGGTAGCAATGGACGCCGAATGGGGTTTGGGTATGCGTTTAGATAGTACCATGTCTTATCCTTATCAAATGACGTTGGGGGCAATTCAAAACAACCAGCTGTTGTATAAAATGGGGCAAGAAGTTGCCAAAGACTTTAAAAGGTTAGGCATGCAAATAAATTTTGCGCCTGTAATGGATGTAAACAACAACCCAAAAAATCCGGTAATTAATTTCAGATCTTTTGGAGAAAATAAATACAACGTTGCAGAAAAAAGTATCGCATATATGCAAGGAATGCAAGAAAGTGGTATTTTAACAACAGCAAAACATTTTCCTGGCCATGGCGATACGGATGTTGATTCTCATTACGATTTACCAAAATTACCTTTTACTGCCGGGCGGTTAGATTCTTTAGAAATGTATCCTTTTAAAGAGGCTTTTAAAGCAAATTTAAGTGGTGTAATGGTAGCTCACATGAATATTCCATCTTTAGATAATACACCAAATTTGCCCTCCACTTTATCTAAACCAATAGTAACAGATATATTAAAAAACAAATTAGGTTTTGAAGGCTTAATATTTTCTGATGCCATGAATATGAAAGGTGTAGTTAAATTTTTCCCTAATGGCGAGGCAGATGTTAGAGGATTAATTGCCGGAAACGATGTTTTAGAACTTTCAGAAAACACACTGAGAGCTGAAAAACTGATTCGTAAATCTATCAGACAAAAAAGATTAACATGGGCAGATATTGATGCTAAAGTGCTTAAAATATTAAAAGCTAAATATTGGATGGGCTTAAATAAATTAGAGCCTGTAATTACCACAAATGTAGTTGCTGATTTGAACACGCCAGCAGCACAACAATTAAATCAAGAATTAAGTGATGCAGCCATCACCTTATTAAAAGGAGAAAGTCTTATACCGCTTAGAAACGATTTTGTACGCAAAACAGCAATTATAAACATAGGCCCAAAAGTACCTACTGTTTTTTCTGATGCTATAAGAAAGGAAATTCCAGATGCTACACTTTTTATCATCCCTAAAGATGTTACTTTAAAAGAGTTAGAAAGTGTAAAGCAAGAGTTGAAAAAGTTTGATATTTGTTTATTGAATATTTACGATACCAACAAAAGACCCGGTAGTAACATAGGCTACAGTATTGATTTAAAGTTGTTTATTGCAGATGTGGCTAAACAAAATACCATAACAACCGTTCTTGCTAACCCTTATACTATAGCTAGTTTACCCGGCATAGAAGGAAGTAAAACAATAATAATTGGTTATCAAAACTCACCACAAATGGAAAATGCAGCTGTTAAATTATTGCTAGGTAAAATTAAAGCTAACGGTAAATTACCAGTAACTATTAATAGCTTTTTTAAATATGGCGATGGTATTCAAATGAAATAGAATATTAAATAACGATATTATTACATATCAATAGCTAATGAGAAGTACTTGTTTTAAGGTGTTCTCATTAGCTATTTTTAGTTTTAAGGGTTTAAGATAATTCATAAAACTTTATTTTGTTTTATGCTGTGCTAAAGAATTGTATTTTTACACAGATTATAATTTAACCTTTTATGAGTAAAACGAGTAGAAAACAAGATGCCTTAGATTATCATTCTCAAGGTCGTCCGGGTAAGATAGAAGTTATACCAACCAAGCCAACAAATTCACAAGGAGATTTAACATTAGCGTATTCGCCAGGAGTAGCAGAACCTTGTTTAAAGATAGCAGAAAACGTTGAAGATGTTTATAAATATACTGCTAAAGGTAATTTAGTTGCTGTAATTAGTAACGGAACAGCAGTTTTAGGTTTAGGAGATATTGGCCCAGAAGCAGGTAAACCAGTGATGGAAGGCAAGGGCTTATTGTTTAAAATTTTTGCTGATATAGATGTTTTTGATCTTGAATTAGATGTTAAAAATGTTGATGATTTTGTAAAGATTGTAAAGGCACTAGAACCCACTTTTGGAGGCATAAATTTAGAAGATATTAAAGCACCAGAGTGTTTTGAAATTGAACGCAGACTAAAAGCCGAGATGAAAATTCCGGTAATGCATGATGATCAACACGGCACAGCTATCATATCTGCCGCAGCTTTAATTAACGCTTGTGAATTGCAAGAGAAAAAAATTGAAGAAATAACCATTGTGATAAACGGAGCTGGGGCAGCTGCAATTTCTTGTACTCGTTTATACGTTTCTTTAGGTGCTAGATTAGAAAACATTGTAATGTTAGATAGATCTGGTGTGATAAGAGCCGATCGTGATAACTTGGAAGGCACAAAAGCTGAATTTGCTACCAAAAGAAATATCAGCACTTTGGAAGATGCAATGATAAATGCCGATGTATTTATTGGTCTTTCTTCTGCCGATGTATTATCTGCTGAGGCTTTAAAAACGATGGCTCCAAATCCAATTGTTTTTGCAATGGCTAATCCAAATCCAGAGATCGCTTATGAATTAGCTGTAGCCACCAGAGATGATATTATTATGGCCACTGGCCGTTCAGATTATCCTAACCAAGTAAACAATGTACTGGGATTTCCATATATTTTTAGAGGTGCTTTAGATGTACGTTCAACTTCTATAAATGAAGAAATGAAGGTTGCTGCGGTTAAAGCAATTGCTGCTTTAGCAAAAGAAAATGTACCTGAAGCTGTAAATTTAGCATACAACGCTAAAAATCTTAAATACGGTAAAGACTATATTATCCCTAAACCAATAGACACCCGTTTAATTATTACTGTTGCGCCAGCAGTTGCAAAAGCCGCAATGGATTCGGGTATTGCAAGGCATCCAATTACAAATTGGGAACAGTATAGAGAAGAGTTGAAATTGCGTTTAGGAATGGATGATGCTTTAATGCGTAGCATCACTAACAAAGCACAATCTGCACCTAAAAGAGTTGTATTTGCCGAAGCCGATAATTACAAGATTTTAAAAGCTGCACAAATAGTTAAAGACGACGGAATAGCAATCCCAATTTTATTGGGCAATAAAGCTATCATCAATCAAATTATTGAAGAAAACGAGTTAGAACTTGATGGAGTAGCCATTATAGACCCCTTAGAAGAGGCAGAGATGACAGAAAAATTTGCTCAGTATCTTTATCAAAAGCGCCAAAGAAGAGGGGTTACGCTGTACGAAGCTAAGAAGTTAATGCGAGATAGGAATTATTTTGGAGCTTCAATGGTTCAGTTTGGGCATGCTGACGCTTTAATATCTGGTTTAACTAAAAACTATGCATCAACAGTAAAGCCTTCTTTACAAGTTATTGGTACAGAAGAAGGAGTAAACAGGGTTGCCGGTATGTATTTAATGCTTACCAAAAAAGGACCAGTGTTTTTTGCCGATACTACAATTAATATAAATCCAACCGTTGATGAATTAGTTGATATTACGGTATTGGTAAATAAATCTGTTAAACAATTTAATATTAAACCAAGGATAGCCATTTTATCTTACTCTAATTATGGCTCCAATGAAGGTGAAGTGCCTCACAAAACCAGAGAGGCAGTAAGAATTTTGCACCAAAAACATCCAAAAATTATGGTTGATGGAGAGATGCAAGCCAACTTTGCTTTAAACAAATCTTTGCTAAACGATAACTTTCCTTTTTCTAAATTAAAATCTGCACCAGCTAATACATTAGTTTTTCCTACTTTAGAGGCCGGAAACATTGCTTACAAATTATTGCAAGAACTAGGTGGTGCCGAAGCAGTTGGGCCTATATTATTAGGGATGAACAAACCGGTACATGTAGTGCAATTAGGAAGTTCTGTTAGAGAAATTGTTAACATGGTAACTATTGCTGTTGTTGATGCGCAAGCCAAAGAAAATGGCTAATGCAAATACAATAGCTAAAAAATTGAAATTAAAATGTACGAATATATTGATGGTAAACTGGCTTTTAAATGCCCAGCTTATGTAGTGATAGAAACAGGAGGCATAGGTTACCACATCCATATTTCATTAAATACTTACAGCGCTCTTAAAGACCAAGAGCGTTGTAAGTTATACACCTGGCTTGCTGTAAGGGAAGATTCGCATACACTTTATGGTTTTGCAGATGAAGGTGAAAGACGCTTGTTTTTATACTTAATATCTGTAAACGGAATAGGTGCAAATACAGGCAGAATGATGCTTTCTTCAATTACCCCAGCAGAAATTGAGCAAGCAATTATTAGTGGCGATATCAACGAAATAAAAAGAATTAAAGGAATTGGTCCTAAATCTGCCCAAAGACTAATTATTGAATTACAAGATAAATTAAAAAAAGATGGCACTGGGACATTAATTTCTATCCCAAAAAATAATACTTCAAGAGATGAAGCGTTAAGTGCACTGGTAATGTTGGGTTTTGTAAAAAATACCGCCGAAAAAGCTGTAGATGCAGCAGTAAAATCTACGTCAGAGATTTTAACTGTTGAAAACATCATAAAAATTGCTTTGAAAACCTTATAATTACAACTAATAAATCAGAACGCTTGAAAATTAATTTTACCAGATTTATCTTCTTGTTTGCTTTTTTAGGTGTTGTATTTTGCTTGCCTAAGTTTTCTGTTGCTCAAAAAATCACCACTCCAGATTCATTAAGACTTAAATATCCTGTAAAAGATAATTTTACCACCCCACTTTTTGGTAAAAACAATTTGTTTTTGGAAAACCCGCAAGGCATAAAAAAAACTGTAGAGTATGATCCAAAAACAAAAAAGTATTTAGTTAAAGAAACCATAGGCGGTAAATTAATTAAAACACCACAATACCTAACTTTTAAAGAATACCAACAATTAGAAGAAAAAAATATTATTAATGCTTACTGGAAAACTTTAGTTGCTACAGGTAGTGCACAGGAAGAGCAAGAGGGATTTATACCAGAAGTTAAGGTAAAAAGTAAAGCTTTTGAGCGAATATTTGGAGGTAATACCATCAATATTCAACCTCGTGGTTCGGCAGATTTAACTTTTTCTGGACGGATTAATAGAAACGAAAACCCCCTTTTTAACGAACGACAACGTAGGCAAGGTAATTTTGATTTTGACCAACGTATTCAAATGAATTTGATTGGTAACATTGGCGAAAAGTTAAAGATTAGCACCAATTACAATACAGAAGCGCAGTTTGATTTTGAAAATCAAGTAAAAATAGAATACACTGGTGGTAAAGATGAAATTATTAAAAAAATTGAAGCTGGTATTGTTAATTTCCCATTAAATACCACCTTAATAAGCGGTAGCCAAGCTTTATTTGGGGTAAAAACGCAGTTGCAATTTGGTCGTTTGGGTGTAACTACCATGTATTCCCAACAAAGATCGCAATCAAAAGAAATTAAGATTACCAACGGTGCGCAACAAAACGAGTTTAGGTTAAGTACCGATAATTACGAAGCCAATAAGCATTATTTTTTAGCACAATATTTCCGTAATAATTACAACAGGGCCTTAGCAAATTTACCCATCATAGCCTCAAATATTAATATTACAAATATCGAAGTTTGGGTAACCAATAGAAGCAATAGCACTACAGATTCTAGAGATGTTTTAGCGTTTTTAGATTTAGGAGAAAACCAACCCTATAATACTACCCAGTTTCAAGGTGGAGCAGGATTTTCTCCTTTCCCAGCCGGTTTTTCTGGTCCGGGGTTTCCGCAACAATCAAATAATTTATTACAACAAATACCCGCAGCAGCAAGGCAAACAAATTCTAATGAGATTGATACCTATTTCCAAAACTCGGGTAGGTTAGATAACTATAATAAGTTAACGTATGCTCGTAAATTAACAAATAGAGAATATTCTTTAAATCCAGCTTTAGGTTATATTTCTTTAAATAATTCGCTTAACGCCGATGAAATTTTATCCGTTGCATACAGATATACCGTTAACGGTGTAGAATATCAAGTAGGAGAGTTTTCTACAGATGTACAAGTTTTGCCAGATAATCCGCAAGTTTTGTACACCAAATTATTAAAAAATGAAACCATCAAAACAAATTTGCCACTGTGGGATTTGATGATGAAAAACATCTATTCTATTGGTGCATACCAAATTAGCCCTAACGATTTTAGGTTAAATATTTTTAGATTAGATGATAAAGCCGGTATAGAAAAACCTTTAATAGAAGAGGGCGCAAATTTAAGTGGAAAACTGTGGTTACAGGTTACAAATTTAGATAGGTTAAACCAGCAACGAGCTAAACAACCCGATGGTTTTTTCGATTTTTTAGAAGGATTAACTATTGATGCACAAAATGGCAGAATTATTTTTCCAACAATAGAGCCTTTTGGTAAAGATTTAGCCTCACAATTTGATGCCACTACAGAACAAGATTTAATTAATAAATATGTTTACCAACCGCTTTACGATTCTACAAAAGTATTAGCGCAGCAATTTTTCCCCGGTTTAAATAGGTACATCATTCAAGGTACTTACCAATCTCAAGTAAGTTCAGAGTTTCAATTAAATGCTATAAATGTACCAGAGGGTTCTGTAGTGGTTACTGCCGGTACACTTAGGTTAACAGAAGGTGCAGATTATACTGTTGATTATAATATCGGAAGAGTTAAAATTTTAAATGAAGCTTTGCTAAACTCTGGACAACCCATCACAATTAAATTAGAGAGTAATGAGTTGTTTGGTATTCAACAAAAATCTTTATTTGGTACCAGGTTAGATTACCGCGTTAACGAAAACTTTAATTTAGGGGCTACATTGTTAAACCTTAAAGAAACACCGCTAACACAAAAAATAAATTTTGGAGAAGAATCTATTTCAAATACCATTTACGGTTTTGATGTTAATTACAGCACAAATAGTCGTTTGTTAACTCGTTTGGTAGATAAAATTCCTTTTATATCAACCAAAGAAACATCGTCAATTACGTTTAATGGCGAGTTTGCAGGCTTTAAACCAGGACACCCCAAAGCGTTAGATTTTGCAGGAAATACCGGCGGAACAAGTTATTTAGACGATTTTGAAGGAACTAGGTCTATCATTGATTTAAAAAGCTCTTCAGTTTGGCAAATATCAGGCACACCGCAATTATTTCCCGAATCGCAATTATCTAATGATTTATCTTATGGTTTTAACAGGGCAAAATTAGCTTTCTTTAACATAGACCCTATATTTTACAGCAGGTCTAACAGTTTTACGCCAGATAATATCAGAAACAACAAAGTAGAACTTTCTAAACATGAAGTAAGAGAAGTTTTAGAAACAGAAGTTTTTCCGTTTAAACAAACAGCAACAGGTAGTTTATTAAGTTTAGCAACTTTAAATTTAGCCTATTATCCAACATTAAGAGGGCCGTATAATTTCACAACAACTGGTTTAAACCCAAACGGAACACTAAATAACCCAAGAAGCAGGTGGGGTGGTATTTTACGTAAAATTGAAACCAACGATTTTGAAGCTTTAAATATCGAATTTATTGAACTTTGGGTTTTAGATCCGTTTATTGATAAGCCAAATTCGCAAGGCGGAGATTTATACTTTAACATTGGTAATATCTCTGAAGATATTTTAAAAGATGGCAGAAAAAGTTTAGAAAACGGCTTACCACCAGATGCCGACCCAACAAAAACAGATGAAACCGTTTGGGGCCGCATACCTAAATTACAACCAGTGGTACAAGCTTTTGATAACCAGCCCAGTGCCCGTGTAGCACAAGATGTTGGTTTAGATGGATTAACCAGCACTGCAGAACAAGAAAAATATCAAGCAATTGTTAACCAAGTAACTACAATTTTAAATCCGCAGGCTGCAAATCAGTTCAGAAATGACCCTTCTACAGATGATTATGTGTATTACAGAGGCAACCAATTAGATGCTGAGAATGCCGGTATATTAAAAAGATACGAAAACTTTAACGGTACAGAAGGAAACTCAAAAACCCCAGAACAATCATTAGCTGCAACTGGTATTGAAAATTCTGCATCTACTTCTTTCCCTGACGGTGAGGATGTAAATAGAGACAATAACTCCTCAAAATCTGACGAATATTTCCAATACAGAATAAGCATGAGGCCACAAGATTTAGTGGTTGGAAATGGTTTTGTAACAGATAAAGTTACTGCAACTGTAAATTTGGCTGATGGAAATAAATCTACCGTTAATTGGTATCAAATAAAAATTCCTGTTGCGCAGTTTGAAAGCAGAGTTGGTGGCATTCAAGATTTTAAATCTATCAGGTTTATGCGAATGTTTATGACGGATTTTGCTGATACAACTGTATTGAGATTTGCCCGTTTACAACTGGTACGTGGAGAGTGGAGAAGATTTAATGCAGAAAATTCGCCAGCAAAAGCACTTACAGATCCAGCTTTAAATAATCCAGGTTTAGATAATTCAACGCTTGATGTTACCACTGTAAACTTAGATGAAAACGGATCACGTACACCCATTCCCTATGTCATTCCTCCTGGCATACCAACAGAAAAAGACATTTCTAATTTTAGAGGAGAAACTCGCCAAAACGAACAATCTTTAGCTATTGTGGTCAAAAACTTAAGAGACGGTTATGCAAGGGCAGCCTTTAAAACTACTGTAAATGATGTACGTTCTTATAAACGTTTGCAAATGTACATTCACGCAGAAGGGGAACAGCTTAGAGATGGAGACATTACTACTTTTATTAGAATAGGAACAGATTATCAAGACAATTTTTATGAGTATGAAATTCCTACAAAAATTACCAATCAGGGTGCAAGAGATCCGGAATTAATTTGGCCAGTAGAAAATAGAATTAACGTAGAGTTTAGGTTATTTCAATTGGCAAAAACAGCCAGAAATAATGATGTTTCAACAGGGCAACCTTGGCCAATTAATGTACCTTATGTATATTCTGACGGATTAAACAAGATTACAATAAAGGGGCAGCCAGATTTAAGCAAGCTTAGGGTAATGATGTTGGGTGTAAGAAATCCATTAAATACCAACGCATCTGTAGGCGATGATGGATTGGAAAAAAATGTAGAAGTTTGGTTTAATGAGTTACGACTTACAGACTTTGATGAACGTGGAGGTTGGGCAGCAACAGCAAGATTAAATGCAAAACTTGCAGATTTTGGAGACGTTACCATTGCAGCTAATAAAAGCACCATTGGTTTTGGTTCTTTAGAAAACAGAGTAAGTGAAGTTAACAGATCAGACGATCGCTTTTTTGACGTTTCATCTAGTTTAGAATTAGGTAAATTTTTCCCTCAAAGGTCTGGATTAAAAATACCAATGTTTGTCAATTATTCTAGCCAACTAAGTACGCCACAGTTTGATCCTCGAAACCCGGATATTGAATTAAAAAATGTTTTAAATAGTGTTTCAGCACAAACCCGGGATTCTATTTTAAATTATGCCCAAGATTTTACGCAACGCCGCAGCATCAACTTTACCAATGTTCGTAAAATTAAAACAGACCCTAATGCTAAAAACCACCTTTGGGATGTAGAAAATCTGAGCCTAACTTATGCTTACACAGAGTATGGACACAGAGATTTTATCAATAAAAACACAGAACAAAGAACCTACCGTGGTGCATTAGCTTATGATTTTAATAACCCAGCTAAGTTTTATAACCCGTTTGCTAAGGCCGTTAAATCAAAATATTTAGGTTTAATTAAAGATTTTAATTTTAGCTTACTGCCATCAGTTTTAAACTTTAGAATTGAGTTAAACAGGCTATATTCTGAAAATACTTTGCGTGATAACGACCCAAATAATTTTGTACCTATACAAACAACTTTTAACAAAAATTTCCAAATTAACAGGTTATACGGTGTAAGTTGGGATTTAACAAAATCTTTAAAATTAGATTTTAATGCCACCAATTTATCAATTGTTGATGAACCAGAAGGACGAATTACTGGATTAAAAAGAGATACCTTATGGCAAAACCTCAGAAAACTTGGTCGTAACACAAATTACAACCATACCATTAATTTATCTTACGCGGTGCCTTTGAATAAAATACCCGGCTTAGATTTTATCAGTATTTTAACACGTTACCAAACACAATTTACTTGGATTACCGAGCCACTTTTAACGCTTAACGACCCTACTATTGATTTTGGTAATAACATTCAAAATTCTAGAACAGTACAAGTAAACCCAACCTTAAATATGAACTTGTTGTACAATAAGTTTGGTATTTACAGGCGTTTAAATTCTCCAGATGCCGAACCTGGTTTTGGCAAAGCAGTATTTAGTTTATTAACCAGTGTTAAAAATTTAAGTGCCTCTTACATTAAAAACGATGGTACATTTTTACCTGGCTACCTTCCACAAACAGATGCTTTTGGTTACGATTTTAATGCTAGCGCACCTGGTTTAGGTTTTCTTTTGGGTTCTCAAAATGATATTAGGTTTACAGCATTGCAAAATGGCTGGCTTACACAAGACACCTTACAAAACCAGTTGTATGTGAATACCCTTAACGAAAAATTAAACTTAAGAGGAACTATAGAACCCATTAAAGATTTAAGAATTGAATTAACAGCCTTTAAAAATAGCAGTCAAAACTTCAGTACAAATTTCAGGTTTAACAATTCGGCACAAGGTTTTGAAAGTTTAAGTCCAATTACTACGGGAGATTATAGTGTTACCATGATATCTTTAGGAAGTGCTTTTAAAGACAATAGTGCAGACAGAAACTCAGTAGTTTTTCAACAGTTTTTAGCTAACAGAAACATAATATCACAAAGATTGGCTCGTGAAAACCCAAACAGCACAGGTGCTATAACCGATGGTTTTGCAGATGGTTACGGTAAAAATTCGCAAGAAGTGGTTGTGCCAGCTTTTATTGCCGCTTATAGAAACAAAGATGCAGGTGCAACTAGCTTATCTAAATTCCCCAAAATTCCTGTGCCTAATTGGCGTTTAACATATAATGGCTTGGTAAAAGTGGAAGCAATCAATAAAATATTTTCTGCTTTTGATTTATCTCATAGTTACAGTTCAACCTATAACGTTAACGGTTACACCTCTTTAATTAGATATGCAGAAACAGCAGGAGCAGTGAGCGTAAGAGATGCGCAAAGTGATTTCTTGCCATTTTACCAGTTCTCTCAAATCACTTTATTTGAACAATTTGTACCACTTTTAGGTATAGATATGCGTTTAAAAAATAACATGACGGCAAATGTTGAATATCGTAAATCGCGTTCAATGAGTTTAAGTTTAGCCAATAGTCAGTTAGCATCTCAAAAAGACCAAGCATTTGTAATTGGTTTTGGTTACCGTACTTCAGATTTTAGGTTTCCTTTTGGATTATTTAAAAGCGTTAACCTTAAAAATGATTTAAACTTTAAATTAGATGTTGCCGTTAGAGATAACAAAACTGTAATTTACCGAGCAGATGTGGAAGATGCCGAAATTTCTGCGGGTTCAAAAAATATCACTTTTAGACCAAGTATAGATTATGTTTTAAATCAAAGATTCAACATCAGATTATACTATGATTCTAACGTAACACAGCCTTACACATCGCAAACTTTTGTCACTGCATTTACCAATTTCGGCATTAATTTGAGGTTTACAATACAGTAACATTATGGAATTTGGTAAAGTAGAAAATCCTGGAGAAATAGACTTTACGCTTCCTGCGGATGCACCAGAAACTGAAAAACTTTGGGCCAGAATAAATAAAGCTGAATCTTTTGAAGCTTACATAGGTTGTACTATTTGGAATAAAGCAGATTTAAAAGGCTTTTATCCTAAAGGCACAAAAGACGAATTACGATATTATGGCACTCAATTTAACTCTATTGAACTTAATGCTACTTTTTATAATTTGCCAAGCAACCAACAAGTGCTAAAATGGAAAAATAAAACGCCTCATCATTTTAAGTTTCTTCCTAAAATTACAAATACCATAAGCCACTATAGAAGGTTAATTAATATTAATGAACCATTGCTGCAATACTGTGATGCTATAAGTAATTTTGAAGAGAAATTAGGGATGGTGTTTTTGCAGCTACATGATAATTTTAAACCTAAAGATTATGATAGGTTAGAAAATTTTGTAAAAGAGTTTCCAAAAGGAATTCCGTTAGGCATTGAGTTAAGAAATGAGGAATGGTTTGCCGATAAAGCAGTTTTTGATAAAGTTTATCAGCTTTTTAATAAGCATAAAATCACCAATATAATTGTTGATACTGCAGGGAGAAGAGATATGCTTCACATGGCTTTAACTACTTCAACAGCATTTATAAGATATGTTGGAGCCAACCACGAAAGCGATTACCAACGTTTAGATGAATGGGTGGAGAAAATTGCTGAGTGGAAAAAGTCTGGTCTGCAGAATTTGTACTTTTTTGTTCATCAAAATGTAGAGTTAGCCTCTCCACTTTTATCAGCTTATTTTATTGAAAAATTGAATAAAGCGGTTGGAACTAATTTAACTATCCCTAAGTTGGCATCGGAAAATCCTACTTTGTTTTAGTTTGGTTTAAATTTTAATTGATTAAATATAATTTTGCGATTTCAGGTTTTTAAATAGTTGTTTAGTTATTTTCTAAATATCCTATATTGACTTATTGTTCTAAAATATGAAAGAGAGCCAAAACCTTATAGATAGTAGTTTATTAGAAAGCATTAAGAACATTGTACTTAGTGCAAGAAAGAACATCTATCAAAAAGTTAATCAGGAACTTATATTAACTTACTGGCAAATTGGGAAAGAAATTGTTGAAACCGAAGAGAAAAACAATATTGATAATAAAACATCAAGACAAATCATATTAAATCTTTCTAAACAGCTCGCAAATGAGATAGGTAAAGGTTTTTCTCGTTCCAATCTATTCAATATGAGGAAGTTATTTCTTGAATACAAAAGTGTCCAGTCGCTGACTGGACACCTTTCTTGGACTCACATTTGTGAACTTTTAATTTTAGAGAATAAAGAAAAGCGAAGTTTTTACGAAAATGAGGCAATTAACTCATCTTGGTCAATAAGAGAATTAAAACGGCAAATAGACAGTTCACTTTACGAACGTTTATTACTATCCCAAGGAAAAGCAAACAAAGAAAAAGTTTTGGAACTTGCCAAAAAGGGGCAAGAATTAGTTAATGCTTACGACATTTTAAAGAATCCGTATGTTTTTGAATTTTTGGGTATTCCTGAAAATAAACCTTTGTTAGAAAAAGATTTAGAATTGAAACTTATAAAACATATTGAGTCTTTTTATTAGAGTTGGGAAAAGGATTTATGTTTGTTGGTTCACAACAAAGAATAACCATAAATAATACCCATTACTATGTTGATATGGTTTTTTACAATAAGATATTACGGAGTTATATTTTAATAGAACTTAAAACAACTAAACTTAATATTTCTGACGGTGGGCAGTTAAATACCTATTTAAATTATTATAAAACTGAAGTTAATGATATTGACGATAACCCACCAATAGGAATAATTCTTTGTACAGAAAAAGATGAGATTACAGCTGAATACATCCTTGGTGGATTTGAAAACAATGTTTTTGCATCAAAATATGTTACAATTTTACCAAATAAGCAAACATTAATAGAAGAGGTTGAAAATGCTTTAAGCGATTAATAGTAAATGGAAGATATTTTTAAAAATTTGTTGTGAACTCGATTGCTTGAGAATGATTTTGATATTTAATATATTATATAATTCTTTTAAAGAAAACATTTTTTTAATTTAAGACGATAGGATTTTTAAATCCTTATTCATCAAAATTTCACATTCTATTTAACAACAAACAATAATTTTCATATTTTTGACAAACTTTCCCAAAATGAAATGTAACAGTCACTATATCTTTAATACCACAAGAAAAGTCAGTTGCATTTTGTATAACCCAAAATTTTTTAGCTGAAAACATGAAATATAAGAGAATACTTTTGAAATTAAGTGGCGAGTCTTTAATGGGTGAGCAGTCTTACGGCATAGATAACGCAAGAGTTTTAGCTTATGCTCATCAAATAAAAGCAATTCAGTTGTTAGGAGTAGAGGTTGCAATTGTAGTTGGCGGAGGTAATATTTTCAGAGGTTTAAGTGCCGAAAAATCTGGTATGGATAGGGCACAAGCCGATTATATGGGAATGCTTGCCACAGTAATAAACTCTATGGCATTGCAAAATGCTTTAGAAACTTTAGGAGTTTATACCCGCTTACTTTCTGCAATTAAAATGGAGCAAATTTGCGAACCTTACGTACGCAGAAGAGCAATGAGACATTTAGAAAAAGGCAGAGTAGTAATTTTTGGTGCCGGTACGGGTAATCCGTATTTTACAACAGACTCTGCTGCTGCATTAAGAGCAATAGAAATTAAGGCAGATGTTGTTTTAAAAGGCACCAGAGTAGATGGTATTTACACTGCCGATCCTGAAAAAGACCCAACAGCTACTAAATTTGATACCTTAAGTTTTGATGAAGTTTACGACAGAGACTTAAACGTAATGGATATGACTGCATTTACACTTTGCGACGAAAATAACCTTCCAATTATTGTTTTTGATATGAACAAAGAAGGTAATTTAATGAAATTAATGGAAGGCGAAGCTATTGGAACTTTGGTTAAATAGTAAAAATATTAAAACAGAATAAGATGAACGAATTTATAAAAATGGAACTAGAAGATGCTAAAGTATCTATGGATAAAGCGATAGCTCATACTGATTCAGAGTTTTTAAAAATTAGAGCTGGCAAAGCAAGTCCGGCTATGTTGGATGGTATTGTAGTTGATTATTACGGCGCACCAACACCATTGGCTCAAGTAGCAAACGTAAATACGCCAGATGCGAGAACCATAGTTGTACAACCATGGGAAAAAGCAATGATAAGCCCAATTGAAAAAGCAATTATGGAAGCTAACATTGGTTTAAATCCGCAAAATGATGGTATTGTTGTTCGTTTAAATGTACCGCCATTAACAGAAGAGCGCAGAAGAGATTTGGTAAAAAAGGTTAAGGAAGAAGCAGAATCAGGAAGAATTGCCATCAGAAGTATCAGAAAAAACACAAATGAGGGCATCAAAAAGTTGAAAAATGATGGCGCTTCTGAAGACGAAATTAAAGTAGGCGAAGCAGAAGTTCAGAAATTAACCGATGCTTACATTATCAAAGTTGATCAATTAGTAGAAATTAAAGAAAAAGACGTAATGACTGTTTAATTCATTTAAGCGTCACATAAAAAGGGAATAAGCATTTAGCTTATTCCCTTTTGTATTTTTGCGCATTATTTAAAAAAATGAAAATTTTAAAAAGATATTTACAAAACTATAAAGGCTTAATTGGTTTGGCTTTATTGTTTGCCGCTATAAATCAGTGTTTTTCTTTAATAGATCCGCATATTACAGGTAGAATTGTTGATGAATTTATTGAAAAGAAAGATCAACTTAGCGAACAAGAATTCACCAACGGTGTTTTAAAGTTAATTGGCTTAGCTGTTGGTGCGGCTATGGTATCAAGGATAGCTAAAAACTTTCAAGATTATTTTGCAAACATCATTACTCAAAAATTAGGGGCTAAAATGTATGCAGATGGTTTAGAACATTCTTTAAAATTACCTTACCAAACATTTGAAGACCAACGCAGTGGCGAAACTTTAGGCATTTTACAAAAAGTACGTACAGACTCTGAAAAGTTTATCCTCTCATTCATCAATATTATATTTACAAGTTTAGTAGGGATGATTTTTGTAATTACTTATTCACTTACAGTGAGTTACAAAGTTACCCTAGTTTATTTTGCTTCTATCCCATTAATATTCATTGTAAGTTGGTTTTTAAGCAAAAAAATTAAAGTTATCCAAAAGAAAATAGTTAAAGAAACTACTTCTTTAGCAGGTTCAACCACAGAGTCTTTACGTAATATTGAACTGGTTAAAAGTTTAGGATTGGCCAATCAGGAAATTAAAAGACTAAACAATACCACCTATAAAATTTTAGATTTAGAACTTAAAAAGGTAAAATATGTAAGAAGTATGAGCTTTTTACAAGGTACTACAGTAAATTTAGTGCGTAGTAGCATGGTGGTTATTTTATTGTTACTGATATTCCAGAACGATATTTCTGCAGGACAATATTTTACTTTTTTGTTTTACTCTTTCTTTTTATTTGGACCATTACAAGAATTTGGAAACATTATTTTAACTTATCGTGAAGCGGAAGCTTCATTAAATAATTTCCAACGAATTTTAAGCACACCTATTGAAGTAAAACCTACAAACCCGGTAGCTACCGGAATAATTAAAGAATTAGTTTTTGATGATGTAAGCTTTAAGCATTTAACAGCAAACAGAAACGCACTTCATCAAGTAAATTTTAAAGTTAAACATGGCGAAACTATTGCTTTTGTTGGCCCATCTGGTTCGGGTAAAACTACTTTGGTAAAACTTTTGGTTGGTTTATATGCACCTATTTTTGGTAAAATTAAATATAATGGAGTAGATAGCTTAGCTATTGATTTAGACGATTTAAGAGAAAGAATAGGTTTTGTAACGCAAGATACGCAGCTTTTTTCTGGCAGTATAAGAGAGAATTTATTATTTGTTCGTCCAAATGCCACAGATGAAGAATGTATGGAAGTGTTGAGAAGAGCAGCTTGCGATAGTTTATTGACAAGAGCTTCACACGGATTAGATACAGTAATAGGAGAGGGAGGAGTTAAAGTTTCTGGTGGCGAAAAGCAAAGGTTGTCAATCGCTCGTTCGTTATTAAGAAAACCTAATATTTTAGTGTTTGATGAAGCTACATCTGCATTGGATTCAATTACCGAAGAAGAAATTACAGAAACCATACGTAATGTTTCTGATCAATCTGATAGGATTACCATTTTAATTGCTCACCGTTTATCAACCATTATGCATGCAGATAGGATTTTTGTATTAGAAAAAGGAAATATTGTTGAACAAGGGAAGCATCAAGAACTATTAGAAGAAAAAGGTTTGTACTTTGCCATGTGGCGTCAGCAAATTGGCGAACGCTTTCAGCAAGAAGTAGTAAATTAATTTTTGTAAATTTGAAATCAATAATCTACGTCAGTAAAGTATGAGTCAATTTGTGTTAATGGGACTTTTCTTTTTCCCATTAGTTGTAAGTGTATTAACCATTAAAGATGTTTTTGAGAACTCTTTATTAGATAACTCAAAAAAATTAATGTGGATTGCTACCATTATTTTATTGCCTTTATTAGGTGCAATCATTTACTTTTTCTTCGGAAAATCCAAACAATTATAAAAATTCAAATTCTTTTCCATCAAAACTTCGTTTATCTTAACTATAAAATCAAACATTATTTAAAGATATTTGTCGTAATTATTAATAAAGAATTTATTACTTTGTAGATTAAAACATCCTTATTTAAAATGGAAGTACAGGCGGGCGAGCTATTATCTAAAATCAATTATCCTTCAGACTTAAGAAAGCTGGATAGTAATAGATTAGAAGAGGTTTGTAATGAGTTAAGACAATATATAATTGATGTGGTTTCTGTAAATGGAGGTCATTTTGCTGCAAATTTGGGTGTTGTTGAACTTACTGTTGCCTTACATTATGTTTTAAATACACCTTATGATCAATTGGTTTGGGATGTAGGTCACCAAGCTTATGGGCACAAAATCTTAACCGGGCGTAGAGATGTTTTTCATACCAATAGAATTTATAAAGGAATTAGTGGTTTTCCTAAACGTTCTGAAAGTGAATATGATACTTTTGGAGTAGGTCATTCATCAACCTCCATATCTGCTGCTTTGGGTATGGCAGTTGCTTCTCAGTACAAAGGCGAAACAGATAGACAACATGTAGCTGTAATTGGTGATGGCTCTATGACTGCCGGAATGGCTTTTGAGGCTTTAAATCATGCTGGAATTGAGAATTCAAATCTTTTGGTTATTCTTAATGATAATTGCATGTCTATAGACCCAAATGTGGGGGCTTTAAAAGAATATTTAACAGATATTAGTACAAGTAAAGGCTACAATAGGTTTAGAGATGATGTTTCATCTGTTTTGATGAAAATATCGGAACTGGGACCTAATGCGCATGAGATTGTTAAAAAGATAGAAAAAAGTATTAAAGGTACTATTCTAAAAAAAAGTAACCTTTTCGAATCTTTAAAGTTCAGGTATTTTGGGCCTATTGATGGTCATGATATAAACCATTTAGTGAAGGTTTTAGAAGATTTAAAACATATACCAGGTCCAAAATTATTGCATTGCGTTACCGTAAAAGGTAAAGGTTATGCTTTGGCAGAAAAAGACCAAACTAAATGGCATGCACCAGGTTTGTTTGATAAAATTACCGGAGAAATTAAGAAAAGTTATTCTGATAAACCACAAGCACCAAAATATCAAGATGTTTTTGGACATACCTTGGTAGAGCTTGCCAAAATGAATGATAAAATTATGGGAGTAACACCGGCTATGCCATCAGGTTGTTCTCTAAATATTATGATGAAAGCCATGCCTAACCGAGCTTTTGATGTTGGAATAGCAGAACAACATGCCGTTACTTTTTCCGCTGGTTTAGCTTCACAAGGTTTAATTCCATTTTGCAATATTTATTCAAGCTTTATGCAAAGAGCTTTTGATCAGGTGGTGCATGATGCTGCCATTCAAAAGTTACCAGTAGTTTTTTGCTTAGATAGAGCAGGTATTGCTGGAGCAGATGGGCCTACACACCACGGAGCTTATGATATTGCATTTTTTAGATGCATTCCAAATATGATTGTTTCTGCTCCTATGAATGAAGAAGAGCTAAGAAACTTAATGTACACTGCGCAATTAAAGAATCATGGAGGACCTTTCTCTATCCGTTACCCAAGAGGCAAAGGTGTAATGGTAGATTGGCAACGTCCTTTTGCAGAAATAGAAGTAGGACAAGGACGTAAAATTTGTGACGGAGAAGACATTGCAATATTAACATTAGGCCATATTGGAAACGAAGCTGTAAAAGCTTGTCAAGAGTTAAATGCAGATGGTTACCACCCAGCCCATTTTGATATGCGTTTTGCGAAACCATTAGATCAGAATATGTTATTATCAATTTTCGCTAAATATGATCAAATCATTACCATAGAAGACGGATGTATACAAGGAGGCTTTGGAAGCGCTATACTTGAATTTGCTGCTGACAACCAATACAAAGGTCAGATAAAACGTTTAGGTATGCCAGATGACGTAATTGAGCATGGTGAGCAGCAAGAACTTTGGGAGGAATGCGGTTATGACAAAGTGAGTATTATAAATGCGGTTAAAGCTTTAGTGGTAGCTAGGCCTGTTAAGAGTTTGGTGGGTTAAGAACCATATTCACAAAGTCTTTAGCTATTTTTTCTCTAGAAATATTAAAATTATAAGTCTCAATTCTATTAAGATATAAATTTTCTTGGTTTTTAAATTTTGTCCAAATGCTTTCTAATGCTTTTAATACCTCAGATTGATTATTGCACACGAAACCAGCTTTATTTTTTAAAATACTTTCCGCTATATCTCCATTATCAGAAACAGGAAGTAAAATAGGACGATTAAACATCAAGTATTCTGCTTGTTTTGAACTGATGACATCTTTTTTATTTCCATATTTCAAGTGTAAAAATATGGAAGTATTATTCATTTGCAATAGAAATTCATCCCTTTTAAGACGATGAGTATATGATGTAATGTTTTTTAGGTTATACTTTTTGATTAGCTTTTTTAAACTTTTATTGTCCCCAACTCCTAAAAATTTTAATTTTATATTCTCTGTTTTTTTGTTTACGACAAAACCTTGTAAAGACTCAAAAAAAGTTTCATCCTGTAATTGTTCTCTATAAATAGTTCCCGCATAAACAATCTGGAATGTTTTTGTTTGAGTTTGTTTTTCAACCTCCTCTATTAAGAAATTGCTTCCGTTTGCGAAGATTTTAATTTTAGACTGATAGTGCAATGGAAAAAAACTTTTCAAAGATTCGGATACAGTTGTTATAAGAAATGCGCTATTTAATAATTTAATTTCTTTTTTCCTGCTAATTAAAATTTTCAAATAATGAATAACTGATAAACCATCTATAGGGTTATATCCTAAAGTCCAAGGGTCTCTGTAATCTAAAATTAGTTTCAAGCCAAATTTTTTAGATAGATTTTCAGCAATTTCAAATAAACTAAAATGACTACCTGAAGTAAAAATATAGTCATTATTTTTTAGCTCAATATTCAAATCATTTAAAGAAAAATTTGGGTAAAAAATATCTTTTTGATAGATAATGAGGTGCAAAAGTTGAAAAATGCGCCATAATTTCTTAAAATCATTATTCAAAAATCTGACTCCTAAACTTTGAATTAAATTTAATTTAACTTTTATGATTTGATAATTTTTAGGACTAAATGAGTCGGCGGGGGTAGTTTCTAAACCAAGGAAATAACTTTTTTTTATACCATAATCAAAAGTTATTACATTAGTATTAAGGCTGTTATTTAATTCGAAGGCTCTAATAAAACTTTTAAATCTTTCTGCTGATGTGGTATTGACATTTAAATATGGAAGAATTAAAACTATTTGTTTTTTAATAATTGTCATGGTAACAACTAAAAATCATCATAAAAATTCCTGAACGAACTTCTTAATCCAAACATAATGATATTGGTTTTAGAATTCATTTTGATGTTCTTTTCATTACGCAAAATGGCACTTGCCTCTAACCTTAAATTGTATTTAGGATTAATCAAATAAGAAATTTTTGACTTTGCAAAATATAAATCGGTTTTAATACCATTACCAACTTTACTATTATAATCTAAAGATCTACTATTATAAGACAAGAAAATATTCTTTCCAAAATTTTCTCCAGTAGGGTCTAATCCATAGTGAGCATACAATAATTGTCCACTAAAATCAAACCTTTTATAATTATAGTTTAAGAGACCTAAAAACTCTCTAAAATTTGCGCCAAATGGATGTGCAAGTGGTTGGTTGTATTGTGCATAATTTGATACCCTATCAAAATGGGCATAGGTGTAAGGACGGGCGGTGTTAAATTCACCTAAGTAGTTTAAATTCTTTATACCAAACAGTTGAGCGCCTCTAAATCCTAATTGTAAAGCCCATTTATTTGCCCAGTAGCCATTACCTGCAAAAAATTCTTTAGCAGTAAATTCATCAATCATAAACTGGCCATATAAAGTTGTGTGTTTTAAAACTTCATACTTAGCGTTTAATCCTAATCTCATTTTATCTGGAGAGGTAGAGTTAGCACTCTCAATGGGTCTTAAAAAAACAAATGGATGTACGAAATTAAAGTCAAATCCACGCTTTCCTTCCACTTCAGCATCAGACCATGTTATTGCTTGGAAAAAACCTAGTGATAACCTATGATTCACATTCCAATCTAAATAATGAAATGCGCCCCATTTCCCTCTATCTCCCAACCTTCTATCTGTTGTTAATCTTGGCGCACCAGGGTCTAACATATAAGCAAAAACAGTTTGGTATTGTACGGCTCCTAAACTTGCTTTAACCTTAAAGAATGAATAATTTGCCGACACATCAGATAATAACATCGATCGGTATCCATCTCCAATAAAGTTTTTATCGTATGCTAATGTGAAATTTAGGTATTTATTAGGAGTGTAGGACAAAAGGGCTGTTGAGTAAGCCCAGTCTTTTTCTAAATTCCCTAATTTACCGCCAACTTGGCCTGGTATAACCTTATTATCGTCGATAAAATTGGTAATGTATTTAGGGAAAACACCTTGATTTTCGTAACCACTAGTGTAAAAAGAAAATTTATTGCCCACTGTTAAACCAGCCTGAAAGCCTCTAGTGTTTAACCAAATATTATTGCCAGATTCTTGATCATAGCCTAACACTAAATCAGGAAGGTAATCGGCATAAAAGGTAAATTCTGATTTTTGGACTTGAATTAAATGTTCTTTTAACGCCTTACGATGTACCCAGCTTCTTTTTAATGTATCTAATCCATAGTTATTAAAAGAATCAATTGTGGTTTTTAAAACTTCGTGGTCCGCAAAATAAGGTTTTATAGCGCTATGAAAGCTTGTGTTTTTATCGTAAACTTTTGAATTTAGCTTCTGATAAAAATCGTATGAAAATGGCTGATATTGATTAGGAGTTTGCGCTTTAGCATGATATACCATAAAAAAACTTATGGTTAAAAGTAGGTATCTCTTCATTTTATACTGCTAATGGCTCTTGCTTATCTAATTCTTCGTAAATAGAATTATTACTTTTATATTCAGGTACTATTGCCTTCATTTGCCTTACAACTTCTTTATCATTGTAATAACAAGCCGTATCAATTAAGGTGTCCACTTTACGTTTAACATCCTCATAATCATATACCATTACTTTGGCTACCATAATTTTTTCGTGGTGAGTTGGGAGGTTGTTTTCTAAATCATTTAATAGTTCTTCGTAGAGCTTTTCACCTGGTCTTAGACCAGTAAATTCAATTTTAATATCCTGATTTGGGATTAAGCCCGATAAACGAATCATCTTTTTTGCCAATTCAACAATTTTAACTGATTGCCCCATGTCAAAAATATAAATCTCGCCGCCATTACCCATAGAACCAGCTTCTAATACTAAGCGGCAAGCTTCTGGGATAGTCATAAAGTACCTTGTAATATCTGGATGCGTTACGGTGATTGGGCCACCTTTTTGAATTTGTTCTTTAAATCTAGGAATTACCGATCCGTTAGAACCTAATACATTACCAAATCTGGTGGTTATAAATTTGGTTTTAATAACGGCTCCGTTTTTTGCCAAAACATTTTGTTTTTCAATATAATTATAGAAAGACTGTACATAAATTTCGGCAATTCTTTTTGATGCACCCATCACATTAGTAGGGTTTACCGCTTTATCAGTAGATACCATAACAAATTTATCTACTTTATATTTAACAGATAAATCGGCTATTAATTTAGTGCCCCCAACATTTGTGCAAATGGCTTCTGATGGATTGTTTTCCATCATAGGAACATGCTTGTAAGCTGCGGCATGATATACATAATGAGGTTTAAATGTTTCAAACATAAACTCCATCCTTGTTCTGTTCCTAACATCGCCAATAAAAGCAATAAAATTTTGAGAAATATTATTATCTTGTAGCTCTAACTGTAGTTCGTGTAATGCGCTTTCAGCCATATCATTTAAAACAATTAATTGGGGTTTAAACTTAATCAATTGTCTAACAATTTCACTACCAATAGAACCCGCAGCTCCTGTAACTAAAACTCTTTTACCTTTAATTTGTTGCTCTAAAACATCTTCTTCAATTACTATCGTTTTCCTTTCTAATAAATCCTCAATTTTAAGGGTTTTTATTTGGGTAGGACTAAACGTACCATTTACCCAAGTATTTAATGGGGGTACATTTAAAACTTTAACATTATTATCCAAACAAATATCAACAGCTCTATTTTTTCTAGCGCTAGTTAAGTTTTGCGAACTAAATATCAAGTCATCAATATTTTCTATTTCAATGATACGCTGTAGTTCATCTGTATGAAAAATTTTAACGCTATCTACAACTTTTCCTTTTTTCCTTACATCATCATCCACAAAAGCAACCACACTCATATTCACACTTGGATCTGAATCTAAAGTTCTTTTAATTGCTACTCCAGTTTCGCCCACGCCGTATATAATCACTCTGCGTTTATCTAGCTTCATGTTTTTGATATACATAAAGAAATATTTTACCAATACCCTGTACGTGATGAGTAAAACGAAGCTGGATAAGCCAGTAATAATAACCACCACATTTGGGATAATTTGTGGCTTATCAAAAGATAAAAGAAAAAGGTTTGCTAGAATAAAGAAAGCATTACTTACAGAAATGCTGAATAAAATACGAAATGAATCTTGTGCACTGGTGTATCTAACAATACCTGCATAAGTTTTTACATTAAAAAAAACAATGCAATTAATACCCATGAAAATTAGTGTATTTCTACTTAATTCATTAAAATCAATAGCAGAAGCTTCAAAATTATACCTTAAAAGATAGGATAGTAGTAGTGCAAAACCACAGAAAATTAAATCAATACAAAAAATTAACCATCTGGGTACAATGTTTATTTTTTTAAACATAGGAGTCTAATTTGTTACAATCCACAAATATAACATATAGTTTTGTTTGTATGTAACAAATCTGTTTTGATTGGCCTTTAAAAATCAGTATGATTTAAATAAACGATTTTTCCCTTCAAAATTTAGGCGAGTAATGATATAAACGATGATGATCAATAAGAACGAAGTATAACTCCAAGCATCGGAATAAAATATAATCATCAGATTTAAAACTGCTTGTGTAATTGCATATCCACTAGCAATTAAAACATGATTAATTTTTAGATCATTTGCTAAATATTGGTAAAAGTGGGAACGATGAGCATCAAATATATTTTCTTTTCTAATTATCCGGCAAAAAATAGTAGCTACTGCATCTAGGCCATAAACACCCAATAATAGAAGCCATTTTAAATCATTTGTTTTAACCATTAGCATGATTATTAAGTAACAGATAATTAAGGCTATACTTATACTACCAACGTCGCCTGCAAATGTTTTCGCTTTTTTACGAAGGTTAAAAAAGCCGAATACTATAAGTGCCGCTAATAAAACTATCCATATTTCATTTTGCAGTAAATTGAAGCCTAAACTTATTTGAACCATCCAAATACTAATTAAACTCACTATAGAATAAAGTACGGTAATTCCATTAATGCCGTCCATAAAATTATAAGCGTTGATGATCCCGATGATGAGAACTATAGAGACAAGAATTAAGAGACAGGAAACAAGATTGAATAAGGATAAAATTGGTATTTCTTGATTGATAAAAACTTGAAATAATATAAGCAACACGGATAATAAATGAACTCCTATCCTCAACTTATTATTCAATGTAATGATATCGTCCAAAAAGCTAATCGTTGCTATGGCAAAAACAGCAATCGCTAAATAATATTGATTGGGTTGAAAAAAAAGGATGCCTATGATTAGCGCAATTGGAAAAATGATGGCTCCACCTCTTAATGTAATTTGAGTATGAGAGCTTCTCTGATTTGGTTTATCAATGATGTTGAAATGGTTTGCAATTTTGAAATAGAGAATCTCTAAAAATAAGAATAGGAGTATAGATATAGAGAAAATTAAAACCATAGAATTGAATTTATGTTAGATAGAACTTATAAGAATTTTTAATACCATTAACTTTAAGAAGGTACACATTTTACGAACCTATTTAAATTATTTCAAACTTAAATATTTTCTCCCCCGGTCTGTTAATTTATATTTTTGCAGTCGGCTATTGGGTTTATCAGGCAAAGTTTGTGTAATTAAACCATTTTCTAAAGCGGGGTGAATATAGTTATCCCTAAAGGTTTGACGATGCTTAATTCCTAATCTAGAGCGCATTTCTCCAGAAGATAATTCTTCTTTAATTAATAGGTTTAAGAGCTGTATAACTGGGTCGGTGACTGGGTCGGTGACTGGGTCGGTGACTGGGTCGGTGACTGGGTCGGTGACTGGGTCGGTGAAAGCTAAATAATTTCTAGAAATGGGTATAATAACCTCAAATACAGTGATTTTTGAAAAATTAAAATGAGCTGTTCCATTTCCATTTAATATAAGCTCTTCTTTAACTCTAGTAACCCCTCTACTAAACCTATTTACATACCCCAACACCTTCATAGCTTCCGCTATAATTGGGTTTCTGTAATCGTTCACATTAGGAAAATTCTCTGGTCTGGCGTTTCCGTAAAGCCCCCCCGCATTCATTAATTCTATCTGATGATTGAATTCATAAAAACGAATAGGTGTATGGGCTTCATAATCTCGGTGCATAACGGCATTCATCAACAGCTCTCTTATTGCCCATTCGGCATAATTTTTTGCTGTTTCTTCTCGTAAAGCGCTTATAGGTATAGGTTGTTTTCTAATAAATGAAGTTTCAATAAATGTATCTAGTTTGGTAAGTAAATCATATAAATTTCCTGAAAATTTATGTTCATTGCTAATTTCGGCAGCAAGTGTAGTTCCTTTGAATTGTACATATTGTATATATGCCCCAAACATAAAGTATTCGGGATTTTTCCCAAACATTAATATACCAGCATGGGTAGGACAATTAAATCTGAGATCAAAAAAGCGTAAGGAAGCTAATTTTTCCTCAACACTTCTTGTGTCATTTTGTAAATCATCATACGAGATTGCCCTAGGTAAATAATAATTAAGGAAAGCATTCAAGTTTAAATCAGAAATGGTAGCCTCTAAACAGGGGCGAGAATCAAAGGTTGTTGCAGAAGAAATTCGTTTCTCTATTAACATTCGTTCTTCCGCTTCATTCGCAGTGGCTTTTCTTGGTCCTATCCTAACCCAAATTGTTCCTTTGTATCTTATAGGAGGAAACATAGAAGGTAAAACTTCTACAACCGCAACTTCTCCATCTTCAAAAGAAAAGTGAGCAATGTTGATTTGTGGCTGTGGAAGGATTAAACCATCAGACCTTAAACCGCCTAAATTTTTAAGCAATTCATCGCTAACTTTTAAACCAGAGAGCGTTCCATCATCATTTACACCAATTAATAGATAGCCTGGTTTTTGATGATGAGGTAAATCATTTGCAAAAGCACAAACAGCAATAGAAAATTTATCAGTATTACTAATTGTTACGGTACGTTCTACCCTATCAGATTCTAAATCGTTTAATAAAACTATTAATTGCTCTTTGTTTATCACACTATTTTATTGATTTGATAAAGGTAACAAGATTTAAAGATTGTTGAAAAGTAAATTTTTGTTAGATGACGCCTCGCCTCCGCTAGACATGGCAGAGGGCTAATATTTGGAAAAGTCAGTTTAACAAATAACTCAAAAAAAGTCTTTAATAGTGTGTGAAATCTCGCATTGAGCGGTGAAGATGTCACCCTGAACGGAGTCGAAGGGGAGCGAAGGGACCTTATGCTTCGACTCTGCTCAGCAGGACAAACGGATCTGGGTTTAATAATTTAATTAATATATAGTCATGAAAAACACCAATGTTAACGGAGTCGATAGTCATATCGAGGTCTAATATAATTCATACAAATCAGTATGAAATGGAGTTGAAACTCATAATTTACCACCATTACAAGTGGATGTCACCCTGAACGGAGTCGAAGGGGTGCGATGGGCTTAATGCTTCGACTCCGCTCAGCAGGACAAACGGATCTGGGTTTAATAATTTAATTAATAGATAGTCATGAAAAACACCAATGTTAACGGAGTGATAGTCATATCGAGGTCTAATATAATTCATACAAATCAGTATGAAATGGAGTTGAAACTCATAATTTACCACCATTACAAGTGGATGTCACCCTGAACGGAGTCGAAGGGGTGCGATGGGCTTTATGCTTCGACTCCGCTCAGCAGGACAAAACGGCTCTGCTTTTAGCAACCTAATTAATAGGTGATTATAAAA
>NZ_JBHULV010000023.1:0-63567 GCF_042684645.1 Pedobacter alpinus | reverse complement strand
CTCATAATTTACCACCATTACAAGTGGACGTCACCCTGAACGGAGTCGAAGGGGAGCGGTGGGCTTTATGCTTCGACTCTACTCAGCAGGACAAAACGGCTCTGCTTTTAGCAGCCTAATTAATAGGTGATCATAAAAAACGTTAATGGTAGCGGAGTCGAAGGGGTGCGATGGGCTTTATGCTTCGACTCCGCTCAGCAGGACAACCGACAAAGCATGATCATCGTCTCTAAATCGTAAAAAATTGCATCAATAAAGAAATCCAAAAAGCCATAAAGGGATTTTATGACCAAAACCATATTCTATATCGTCTGCAGCAATATAGGCATTGGACAAATCTTTTATTTGTTGATTATTTTTGTTTTTTCCGACAATTTCAAAAAGGTATTTATCATTAATTAAGAAATCTCCATTTTCTGTATAGGTCAATTGATGATGATAAGCAAGCTGATTAGCAAAAAAGGTTTCTCTAATATTTCCAACATTGGCATTTTCTTTACTTAATGTGAAAATGAGATTGGTGTTCTCTAGGTAAATCTTACTAGGTTTTTGTAATCTGCTGATTCCATACGCCTCCTTAAATAAATTTTTAGTTAAGCCTATTTCATCTAAATAATGCAAATACGATAATAAAGTAGCTCTATTGAGTCCTATTTTTTCACTTAATTTGCTCACATTAGGGATAAAAGGTACTGATTCTGAAATAATCACCAATAATTGTTTTACTTTTCTAATGTATGATAATTCTACACCTCTCAATAATGGTAATTCAATTTCTAAAATCATATTAATCACTTGTTCTAAACGACTCTGATATAGTTCTGGTTGTTCTTTATAAAATGGATAATAACCTTGACTTAAATACCGATCAAAATATTGAAAGGGTTTAATTACTTCATTAATCAAACTTGCTTCTTTTAAATGATTTTCTAATAATTGATTTAATGAAAGCTTTTTAAAAACAATTCCAGTTTCCAAACCTATATACTCTCTAAAAGAAAATCCCTGCATGTGATAGACCACTGCTCTTCTACTCAAATCTGCTCTTGCATTCAGTATTTCTAGCAAGGAAGAACCAGTAAAAACAATTTTCAAATTAGGTTGATCATCATAAATATTCTTGATTTCTTGCGCCCAGCCTGCATATTTATGAACCTCATCTAAAAAAAGATATTTCCCCCCTTTTTTTACAAAATCTGTGGCTAAATCTACAAGAGAATGGGTATTAAACCATAGCGTATCTAAACTTACATATAAAGTTTCCGTTAAAGAATCATTTAAATTCAACTTAATGTATTGCAATAAAAGAGTGGTTTTCCCTATTCCTCTTGCGCCTTTTATACCTATTAACCTAGCCTCCCAATTAATTTCTTCCATTGCAGAACGCACAAAATCAATCTGAGTTAATCGTAATTTTTGTTGGTATTTTTCAAATAGATGTTCCATTTTGCTTAGTCTATTAAGCAAATATAGTTAAATTTTGTATAGCAGGATAAACAATTGTAGCGTCTTCAAATTAGTTCGGTCTCAAATTGGCTTCTAATCCATTAACATTTAAAGCAAATATTCATTGATTAGTTATTGTCACATTGAGGGGAGTTGATGTCACATTAGGCAGCGTCGGATGTCACATTGAGCGGAGTCGAATGTCACATTAGGCAGCGTCGGATGTCACATTGAGCGGAGTCGAAATGCCTAAAAAAACACTATTAGACTGATTCGAACGATCTGCGGCTACAAAAGCCATATAAATCAACAAATCCTTATTTCTAAAATTCTGTGGTAATTGCAATTCATCGGTTCCGCTTTTACGAAAAGCGCCAGTAGTTTGATAAACAGCTTCTTTTTCTTCCAAACAATACACCACTAATAAGGTTTGGTCAAGCGCATTGGGGTGACGGGCAGCACAAGCTTTCCAATTAAATATGAGTGTATCATCTTCTTGAAAACTGACCTGTGCATCTTCCGGACCTATTAAAGATCCAAAGCTAACCAACATTTTTTCTGGGGCAATTGAAAATTGGCTATCGTTCGTGATGATGGCATTTTTCAGTAGGTAAGATTTAGCCGCACCAAATCCTTCTACACGCTCCGTATAGGCTTTAAATCCTACCCTTAAAAAGGGAGTAAGAGGCTTTAACCATTCCTGCGCCATTGCAAATTTCAAGCGGTTATTTTTTTCCGCCTCTGAAATTTTACCTGTTCTTTTTCTTGGTAAACTGCGCATATAAGGAATGCCTTTCCAAGTGCAACCTACCACTGTTCCTACCTTGCCAGAAAAAGGACCATGGATTCCAAATTCATATTTTGCCATAGATATTTTTTTACTAATATAATTAAATATTATTAAAAAATAAAATAGTGGGAAATTTATAGGTACTTAACAGTAATGATATACGATTAATATTACTAAAATATTCCTGTTTTGTCCCTGTAAGGTACCTGTTAATCTATTATTCTAAAAAATGATTTTTGCTTACATCAGTTGTGAATTCCAAGCGTTTTTACATTCAACCAAAAATGAATTGTTTTTTATTTTAATGATATTGATTTATGGAAACAGTAGCAAAACCTCAGCAAATACATATTGGCAGAAAAATTTTCGCATCCGAGAAATTAGAGAGATGAAACAAGATCATTTGGCCATGGAATTGGGCATGAGCCAACAAGCCATTTCTAGGATTGAACAGAGTGAGGAGGTTGATGAAACAATTCTAGACAAAATTGCGGGTGTTTTGGGAATTTCGGTAGAAGGGTTAAAGGGATTCAGCGAAGAAGGAATCGTAAATTATTTCAACACATTCAATCATCAGAGTGGTTCTGGAGCATTCTTCTCTTCAAACAATTTGTGCATTGCGCATTTAACCCTTTAGACAAAGTGGTGGAGCTGTATGAGCGTTTATTGGAAAGCGAGCGTGAGTAGGTGGAATTGTTGAAAAGGAAAGATTAAAATTTAATTTCAGTTAAAAGAGCTAATTGTTTTTTTCAGTCCTGCTCTTGTGCTTATAGGTAATTCCTTACCTAAATTTTTTTTAATTTTCTGATTGGAAACTACATAGTTTTCGGTCAATTTGCCTAATCGTTCGCTATTCAAAGGGAGTTTCAGTACATCACCCACTTTTGCTAATGATTGAATGAGTTTGGCGGGTATCGCCCAAAGTTTAGGTTTAAGATTTAATGTTTTTGCAATTTCTGCTACTAGTTCATTAGTTGATAAGGCCTCATCATCTGCTAAATTATAAATCCCCGAAGGAATATCCCGCTCTAGCAATTCTTTGATCACAAAACATAAATTTTCGACACTTAAAAAAGAACGCTGATTCTCAAAAGCGGCTAAAGGGTAGGGGATACCTTTTTTAACAAACTGATACAATAGGTTTAGATTTCCTTTATTGCCAGGTCCGTGAATCATACATGGTCTCAGGATATAGTATGATTTTCCTGCTGGAAGTGTTTGTGATTTGATATATTCCTCTGCCATCAATTTAGATTTACCGTAATGCGTTTGAGGGTTTGGTATTACATCTTCTGGTAAGAAACCATTCACTGAATCCGCAGCTGCTTTTACAGAACTGATAAAAATGAATTTTCTAGCATCCGATTTGATGAATGCATCATACAATTGTTTAGTTAACTCAAAATTTGCTTCATAATAGTCCTGAGGTTGAGATACTTTTTTTAGATCATGGGCTTTGCCGGAGAGGTGAATAATAGCATCCGCATTTTGTAAATCGATTTCTTGACTTGGTTGATATCTTAAGGATAGTTCCTGTTTATCAAAATCTTGTAGGTAGCTGATTAGGTTTGTTCCTGCGAAGCCGGAAGAGCCGGTAATGATTATCATTTAAACTGATTTAGTGTTTCCTTGTTAAGTCTTTTGCGTTCAACATCAAAAAACCAGCCCCATTTATTAAAATAGGTAAACATAGATTTTAAGAAAATTTTAAACAACTTAAAGCTTTTATTTGCTCCACCTTCATATCCATGGTAAACAGAAACCTCTGGATAATAGATAGTTTTGAATTTTGTATGCATTCTTCTCGAAAGGTCGAAATCTTCAAAATACATAAAGAAATTCTCATCATACATTCCTATTTCTTTAATGGAATCTAATCTTAACAAAGTAAAGCATCCTGAAAGAATAGGAACATTATAGATTTTCTCTTTAGGGAAGTTTCGTAGTTCATAATTATCAATAAATTGTTTTCCTAATGGGTCAATTTTTTTTAATTTCCTGCGAAAAATCCAAGCAGGATGAGGCAGTAGTTTTGGTAGATTCTGAACTGTACCATCTTCATTTAAAATCTTAGGCATCATCATTCCAACTTCCTGATGTTGTTCCATATAGTTTACCATTGGAGTAAAAACATCTTCTTCTATTCTAATATCTGGATTGATGATGAAATGATATTTACAGCCAGACGCTATTGACTTTTCTATAGCTATGTTATGGGCTGCACCGAAACCAGGGTTGGTTGGGTTGTGAATGTAACCAATTTTCAAATCTTCTATATCGAGACAAATCTTGTTAGTTAACGAGTTATCAATAATACAAAGTTCAACTTTATAGAAACTTTTCACCTTTTCAGCAAAATTTCTTAAAATATCAATATCACTATTATAAACAACAATGGAGGCAGTTATTTTATTCATTATTCTTTTTTAATAAAATATTGAACAATTCTTTCCAATTTTTAGTAGATGGGTTTTCATATTTTACTTCTTCGGTATTAGAATATTTTAGAGGTTGAGAATTAATTACCTGAAACATTAATTCAGATAATTGTTTAGCATCAGCTGTATTAAAGAAAATGGCTTTATCATATTTCCCCAAAGTTTCTTTTGCATAAGGTAAATCTGCCAAAAATAGAGGTTTATGATATGCCTTAAATTCTGTGATAGGTAAGCCCCAGGTTTCGAGCTTTGACGGGAAAATTAAACAACTAGCTTTTTTATAGTATTGAATAACTTTGTCTCGACTTAAAAAGCCAGTAAACTGAATTTCTTTAATTCCAGATGCTAATTCAATCATTCTCTTAGCATAGTTGTTTTCAGATCCATCAATCGTTAATACAACATTAAAATTTTTATTGGTTTTTTGTTTTAATAACTTAACCGCCTGAATTATTACTTCGAAATTTTTGAAAGGCCTTGAAACAGCAGGGTAAAAGAAAATTATTTCTGATGTTTCTAAGTTTATGGCTATTGAAGGCGATTCATCAAGAGGTCTAGCAACTATTATTTTTTCAGGATTCAAATTAAAAAAATTGATAAACTCATTCTTAATCCAATTTTGTTGAACAATTACGTAATCGTTCTTGTGAATATTTATTTTATATAAATACTTATAAAATAAAGTAAAAAAGAATAACTGAGGCTGATCAAGAACATCGTTAATTGTTGTTTTCCTGAATGGAGATGGATTGTGACAATAGACAGCTCGATGTTTTGCAGTAACATTAGAAGACATATCATTAATAGATAGCCATAAATAGGGGTTTAAAGTGTTAGATAAAGTTTTATATTTATAATATTCGTAATACAATCTATGAAAATAGCTTTTCCTCATTGAGGGTATCTCCATAAATTCTATATTATCTATTTCTTTAAAGTTTTCTAAGTCATTAATAAGTGCAATTATATGGTACTCCTTTGCTCTACTTTGACTTAAATATTTCAGACAATCTTGCATAATTGTTAGTGTACCTCCACTAAATAAGTTTGCGCCACTGATAACAATTACTTTTCTCATAATATTTAAATTTGATTTAGATATTGTTTTTTATTGTTTAAAATGAATGTATTTTTAGTATAATACATAGAAGTAAAATTGATTTGGTTGTGTAAATTGTGTAACTTGTAAATATTTTAATTTTTCTAGCACAAAACTATAGATTTAACATATTCAACAAACTATTCAGTTTTTCATACTACACTACACTGATTAATATATAAAGAGTCAAACAAAAAATTTATAAAATAATGAATCACGTTAAAAAAATATCGCTAAAACTACAATATTTTCCAGACTAAAATTTTATGGATTCTATATTGAGCAAACATGTTTAGAAAATTAAAATATAGTTTACTTAACATATTTTTTCTTGTGTAAGAAATTATATAAATTCTTTGAGAAAACTGCTTTAATAGATTTTACGGCAAAATGATAACCCATATTTTTGCAATATATTAACAAAGCTTTCTTTAAACCATTTGCTTTTTGAACCAAATAAATCTCTTTAAAAGTTCGTTTTCTATTTGCGTCGGACACTCCTCCAATGGAAACCAGCGCTAAGGTTTCGTCAATTTTTTTTAACTTAACATTGTTTAAATAGCTTCTTAACACCATATCATAATCAGCACAAATTTTATACGATGTATTATAAAGATTTTTAATGTGAAAATCTTTTCTTATAATACAACTTTGATGATTCATAACTATCTTAGTTAATAATAACGATGGTTCTTCTGCTTCAAATTTCACCTCTAAGTCCAAATCATCATAGTATGCTTTGGTATTTCCGTAAATTATATCATAATCTTCATTTAAATACTTCTTAATAGAATTTAATGTAAAATTGTTATTAAAAATATCTCCAGAGTTCATGAAAATTAGCCATTTACCTTTTGCTAATGCAATTCCTTTATTCATAGCATCATAAATTCCTTTATCTGGCTCTGATAGTAAAACTGTGATTTTGCTCCCATATGAAACAATCTTTTCCAAAGTTCCATCGGTTGAGCCACCGTCAATTATTATATATTCTAATTCTACATTATTTTGAGAAATAACAGAGTCTATAGTCCTATTAATAAATTTGTTATCATTAAATACCACTGTTATAATTGTAAACAGGGGTATTGGATAATTTATGTTGTTTTGTAGCATAGAGTAATATTAATATATTGATATAGGGTAGAATGCCCCCTACGTAATCGGGTCTTTGTAAAATCAATAAAGCCAAGATAATTGCTGACTTTATTTCTAAATTAAATCTTCTGGTTTTAAAACAAACCCATAGGTAATAAAATAAATGTAAAGAAAATATAACTCCGCCAAATAATCCATGAATGGCAAATAAAGAAAGAGGATTTGCACCCACAAACTTTCCATATATTACAGATGATGTATTTGTTCTGTATGAAAGACCTTGACCTATTATTGGAGAATCACGAATTGCGAAAAATGAATTCTCAATTAAGTCAGATCTATTATCTCCTTGAAAATACGTATCATCAGATTTACTCTTATCATCAAATATATTCTCAATTCTACCAAAGGTATATCCGTATAATAACGTTTGTTTTTCTTCATCTAAACTTGATATTGCAAAAGTGCTAATTAGAACCACAATAAATGTAGCTAAAACTATTTTTGATAAATATCTTTTCTTATACCTAAAACATAGGTATAATATTAATAAAGCATAAAAGGCTAAAGACAATGTAAATATTCCACATACTAAAAGGACAATTCTTATCCTTTTATATTGAAAAAGTAAATCATTCAATAATGTTCCAATTATTAAATAAAAGGAAAGAGTCCCTGGTTCATCAAAAAAACCTGAGGGTCTTATAATTTTAAAGGCACCAACATCAAAATAAACATTTGTAAAAGTGATGATAAAATTATAACCAGGCCTGCCATCTGGATTAGTAAATTCATTTAGCGGAGCAACATTAAATACTAAACATAAAAAGAAAATAATTACAGAAAACACAGCCATAACTGAAACAAATCCTAATAATTGTTTACAAAATTGGATATATAATCCGTTTTCTAGTAAAATGAAAATTATCAGAACAATTATTAACTGCAAAGAGAAATTGACGTAAGCAGAATCCATGTGAATTATAATAAAAGTAATGGCTGTAAAGATTTGAACCAACAACATAATTATCACTACCTTATTGAGTCTACTTTTAAAAATGTAAAGTAGAGAGAATCCTAATAAAATCACTGTGCATATAGAAATGATTGGCTTTGCAGGTAATTCATAAGCATTTGAAATTGAAAAGGGAAAAGCCATTAAAATAGCTAACCAGATAAAAAAAAGTTGGATATTTTTTAACATCAATTCAATGCCTTTAAATATAAATCAACATAGTTTTTAGAAGTTTTTTCTAAAGAAAACTTTTTAATAGCATTTTCTGAAATGAGTTTATGATTATATTCTAAATTTAAACTAACACATAAATACTTAGTGAGGAGATTGGTATCTCCAAATTCGGCTAAATAACCCGATTTATCATGTTCTACAATGTCCTTCGGACCTCCTTTAGAAAATGCCACTACAGGAGTTCCACAACATTGTGCTTCTGCTAAAGTCATTCCAAAAGCTTCTGCAATAGAAGTAGATAAAAAAACATCTGACGCTTGGTAATATTTTGCCATCAAGTATTTATCACTTATAAATCCTACATTAATAACTTCCTTTTTTATCAAATCATTGTCTATTGTTCCATGACCGAAATTTATAATTAAAATCTCATTATCTAACTCTTTTAATGCGTCCATTGTAAATGACACACCTTTTGCTGGATTATGTATGTCACCCGCTCCTATAAGGATAATATTTCTATCTAAAGGAAGTTTTAATTCTTTCCTAAAATCTGCTTTCATATCTTGAAAGAAGAAAATCGAAGAATTAATTCCACTGAAAACTATGTTTTTAACTTTGTTTTTCAAAAAGAAACTATTATTTGCCAATTCCATCATCCATGAACTTATAGCCACAAAGTTGATGAATTTGTGATTTAAATATTTTAATTTAGTTTGTAGAATATAATGAGATAGGTCATTTTTATTTTTACTGTTTAAAACTGGGCAAAATCCACAGCTAGAAGTAAAAGAAGTACAGTCATAAGCATAGTGACAACCACCAGTAAAGGCCCACATATCATGCATTGTCCAAACTATTGGTTTATTAATTTTTGAAATATCTTTTATTGATAAAAAGGCATGATTAATCCAGTGGAGGTGTATCACATCTGCTTCTTTTATTAATGGATGATTATGAATTCCCAAACCAAAAATTGAAGCTGAAAAAAGATAAGATTTATTTGTTTTGTATTTTATAATTAAACATCTATCTATGAAAGATGTGAATTTCTGTAAGAGTCTAGTCTTGAACGACTTTACATAAGAAAAAACTCTTTTATTTTTATTTTCGTTTTCCTTTAAAAATAGAATTCTACTATCTATCCCATTTCTTAGTAACTCTTCATGCAAATTTAATGCGGCTAAACCTGCACCAGCTAACTTACCAGCAGATGTAATGTGTAGTACTTTCATTAATTGATTATACCTTTTAGTTTACTATAAATTTTAATCCCCATTAAATTTATTACAAATTTGAACAATAAACTTTTTTTATTGTGGGCAATATATTTATAAATTTTTTTTACCGATTTTATTCCATTATAATTTCTTCTAATAATATTCAAATATTCTTTTGTTGTTGTAAAATAAGCTGTATTTGATATTCCTGAAGTATCTATTTCACCGAAAGCTACATTTATTCTTTGAAATTTAAATTTTAATAAAAACAAGCTTAGGAAAAAGTTATAATCTGCGGCTATCTTATATTGAGTATTAAAAAGATAGGTTTTACACAATTCAGCTTTAACTAACACAGCTTGATGACAAAATGGCATTCCGTAGTTAATAAAACTTATATCTTTTGATACAATTAATTGATTAACAGTTGAACGAATTATGTCACCATAAATAACATCATATTGCAGGTTTTCTTTGTTGAGAAAAATTTCATAAAATGTTTCATTAAAGATAATATCTCCTGAGTTTAAGAAAAAAATAAAGCAACCATTAGCTAATTTAATTCCTTTATTCATAGCATCATAAATTCCCAAATCAGGCTCAGAGATAATTTTATTAATCCTAGCCTCATAATTATATATAATTTTTTTAGTACTATCTGTAGAAGCACCATCAATAACTATATATTCGAAATTATTAAATTTTTGATTTAGTACACTTTGGATTGTTTTCTCAATAAGATGTTCACCGTTAAAAACAACAGTAATAATACTTATCAAAGGCTTAGAACTTTTTAGCATGAAAATTATCTGAAAGTGTGATTGAAATTTTCAGTCATTTTATTTATTTTATTCAATATGTACTCTTTACCTTTCGCACCTTTTATTAAACGGTCTTCTTTTTTTAATTTTAAAAAATCATCAATAATAGAAATATCTTTTCGTAAATCTCCTGATAATTTAATAACAGCATCGTCATCAATTTCATTAGAAAAAGCAAATTCAGTATTAAAGACCGCTAACGGGATTGATAATTTCAATGTTTTAAGAACACTTCCTTCAATAGGTGCTGCCCAAATAGACGGACAAAAGGTCAATTTAGAATTAATTATATACTCTTTTAAACCCGTATTCCAGTTCATCTTTTTAAAAGTTACATTTTCGGGTATATCATGAATTTCCGTCAGAAAAGGAAATAAAAAAGTATATTGACTCAAGTGTTTAGCTAATTCAAATACGTACAATCCTCCTTTCGCTAAAGATGCGTCACCATGAAAAACAATATCAAAATTTTCAAATTCATTTTTTAATATCACATCATCTTGGAATAAATCGGAAGTTAATAATCCTATTTCTTGAGTTTGAATTAACTCACCAAACTGCTTTTTTAGCAATTCTGTTTGTCCTTTACTTTGTGTTAAAAATCTTAATTTATGGGATTTATCTTTTAAAAAATCCAAAAAATCATAATATTCTGAATAAGAGTAGTTAATGGGGTATGGTGTACAGTTGTATTTCTCTGAATTACGATATTCCATATTTAGACATAAAACACAAGAGGATTTTAAAATTTCATTATAATTATAAGATTTGATACAGAAAAAACTGTTATCCATAATATAAATTGTGACGTTATTTCTATCTATCAGCCTCATAACAGTTTTGAAGCCGATTGTTTGTGGATGTAGTATAATTATATTTTTATTTTTTATATATTTTAACTTCCATTTAAAAATATAATTTTTGATTATGTAACTATAAAACTCTAATAATCCTTTTATTATTAATGAAATCTGAAAACTTTTGATAGCTTTTTTCAGTAACACGATTCTTCCAGAAGGCGGCAATAAAAATAACGTATTTAACGAATGCTCTTTTAGATATTCAACAACTCTACCAACTCCAGCAGGTCCCGGACTAACTCCTGATACAATATATTTTTTATACATTAATTGACTTTAAGGATTTTATTGAGACTATAGGTCCAATTATTGCAAATGGTAAGAGGCTAAATATCAAACTTAACATAATTCCGGATAATCCCATATTCAAAAATTTAGTAAATAAAAAACATAAGGGTATTACCATAATTGCTTGTATAACCGCTAGTATTGTTTGCATTTTTAATTTACCTATACCGTTAAGATAATGTGAATATATATTGCTCCAACTTAATATAATAACGTAAACACCCATCATTAGTGCTACAGTAAACCCAGGAATTAGCTTGTTTTTACCTAACCATAAATCAAGGATAAATTGATGAGAAATAACTAACAAAATAGCTATGATTATAGTTAAGGCTAAATAAACATGTAGCTTAACCATAGAAGTTTTTATCCACTTAAAATCTGACTTTTTAAAGGCTTCTGTAAATGCTGACCAATAGGGTGTTACAACAATAGAAAAAACCAAAGATAAGGTCGAGAATAATCTAAAAGTTACATTATAAATGGAGACATCAATTGAACTTAATAATTGAATAATCAATATACTCGATGTAGAAAACATAAATACAGTTGCAATCTGTATAATAAAAAAGCTACCACCTAATTGAAGGATTTCTTTTGCCTTACTTAAATCTATCCATTTTATTTTTGGAATATAGTTAAAATTTGTTCGATAGAAAAAAAACGAAACTACTAGTCCACTAAGAACTAAACTTAATGAATAAAATTTTGTGACAGTGTATAAATCGTGAATATCTTTTATAACTAATAAAATAATTAAAAAAAAGCTGCTGTGTAAAATTGAAACAAAATTTGTGTATGCGGCTTTCTGGAACGCATTCATAATTTGATTCACAATAATTATTATAAAATTTACTAGTACCGCTATACTTATTACGAACATAGTTTTTTTTAACTCTTCATTATTAATTGAAACTGTGTTAAACACTACTGTCCAATTAACAAAAGGGATGATTAAACTTACAATAACCATAATAAATAGACTAATAATTGTTAATGAAAAATAACCAGTACTAATATATTTACAGGAAGATTCATAATCATCAATTGCTAATGATTCAGCTAATTTATTTCTTAGTCCATTTCCTATTCCTACATCAAACGTCACTAACCATGATACAATTGAAAGAATAGTTAGCCAAACACCATACTGATTCGAACCTAAAATTCCTAAAGTTTTAGGAATAATTAGGAGTCCAAGAGAGAGACTGAAAAATTTCAAAAAAAAAGAAATTATAATCTGTCTATTGAGATTTTTTGAACGCGAAATGGAAGTTAATTCAGAAATAAGCATATCAGACTAAGTACTCTCTGATAACTTCTGCAATATAATCATAATGACTTTCATCCAACCCAGGCCAAACTCCTAACCAAAAGGAGTTATTCATGATGGTATCTGTATTTTTTAAGTCGCCAACAACTCTATGTTCAATATTGGTGTAAGCGGGCTGTCTTAATAAATTACCAGCAAATAGTAACCTTGTACCAATCTTTTTCTCTTCTAAATGTTGTACTAGCATGTGACGGTCATTAGCATCACCTTCTCTTAGTGTTAGTAAAAAACCAAACCAAGAAGGATTAGAGTTTAAAGTAGGTTCTGGGAGAATAAATATTTCTTCAAATTCTTTCATTTTTTCATGAAGAATTTTAAAATTTTCTCTTCTTTTTTCAATAAATCTATCTAACTTCTTTAACTGAGAAACGCCTAATGCAGCCTGCATATCGGTAACTTTTAAATTGAAACCAATATGAGAATAGGTGTATTTATGATCATAACCATAAGGCAATGAGCCTAGTTGTTGCCCAAAACGGCAACCACAGGTATTATCTTTTCCAGGTTCACAGTAGCAGTCACGTCCCCAGTCTCTAAAGCTTTCTGCAATTTTTGCTAACTCTGGATTATTAACGATAACTGCCCCGCCTTCCCCCATAGTCATGTGGTGTGCAGGATAAAATGAAAAGGTTGATAAGTCGCCAAAAGTACCCGTTTTTTTACCGTTATAAGTTGCACCTAAAGAATCGCAATCATCTTCAATTACCCAAAGATTATATTCTTTAGCAACACGCATTACTTCTTCTAAATCAAATGGATTACCTAAAGAATGAGCAATCATAATTGCTTTGGTCTTAGGAGAAACAGCCAACTCAATTTGATCAGCCATTACATTATGTGTAGCAATATCTACATCAATGAACACGGGAACCGCACCAAATTGTATAATCGGATTTACGGTAGTAGGAAACCCTGCTGCAACAGTAATGACTTCATCGCCAGGTTTAATTGCTCTATCACCTAATTTAGGGGATGTTAAAGCATAAAAAGCAACTAAATTTGCAGAGGAGCCAGAGTTTACAAGCAATGCTTTGGTAGCGCCAAAATATTTTGCAAATTCATATTCAAATTGGTTTGCAAATCTACCGGCAGTTAGCCAGCCATCGGCAACAGACTCCATACAAAGTAGTAGGTCGTCTTCTTCTATGATTTTTCCTGTTACAGGAATGTAGTCTTTACCGGCAATAGGTGTTTTAAATGTTTTTAAGTTAAAGTTTTGCGTCATGTGCTTTTAATAATTTTAAGATATAGTCATCAATATTGGTAAAATGAAAATCAGAATATTCAGTTAAAAATTTTTCTGCATTAAGACCTCCTCTTAATGGTCTTTCCGCTTTTTGTTTAAGATCGCTTGTTTTGTAAGATTCTATTTTCAATAAATTAAAATATTTTTTTATTATTTGTAGAAATTGAACCCTACTTAAATAATCAGTTGAAGCTAAATGATAAACACCTTTTTTATCATCTATAATTAAATTAAATATGGCTTTTGCAATATCTAAAGCATTAATTGGAGAAGCAAATTGATCAGTGGCACCTGAAACTGATTTTTCATTACCTAATAACAAATCTTGTGTTATTCTTGAAAGAAAATTTTTATTTCTGAGCTCGTCTCCGTAAACATTTGTTATTCTAAGTATAAGGTAATCATTTAGTTGACTAACAATGTTTTCTGATATTAGTTTGTGCTTTCCATAAATAGATAATGGGTTAACTTGTGCATCTTCTCTGTAAGGACCATCTTTACCGTCAAATATATAATCGGTGGATATATAAATTAGTTTTGAATGGTGAACTTTTGAAAGCTTTACTAAATTTATCGTTGACTCAACCGTATAATACTCACTGTCTGCAATGTTTTCTTCACAAAAATCAACGTTTGTTAATGCTCCAGTATGGATTATTACATCCCAAGCTGTTTCCAAGATAATTTTCGGATAACTTTTATAATTAATTGAAGAGTTAAACCTAATAAGATTAGGTACTTCAAAAGAATTATATGTACCATAAATATTAAATTCAGAAACTGCTTTTAAGTGATGGTAGATGTTTCCTCCAACTAAACCAGATGCACCAACTATTAGTATATTCATCTATTAAAACGGACTGTTAAAATCAATAAAGTTTTTAAAATTTAAATCTCTTTCTGAAAGAATGTCATTTTCGCTACCCCAGTCAAAACCAAATGAACTGTACTTAATGCCAGTTTCATTTTGTTTACTATGCGAAGTTGTAGTATGATATTCTACTACAGAGTTATCCTCTAAAGACTTGAAGCCATGCGCCAGACCTTTTCCAATATAAATTGCTTGAGGATTATCTGCTGTGATAACTATTGAAAAAAACTTACCATAGGTTGGGGATTCTTTTCTAATATCTAAAATTACATCCAAGATTGATCCAGATATTAAATAAACTAGCTTACTATGATCATCTGGAGGAATTTGAAAATGCATACCTCTTATCACATTTTTATGCGACTTTGAGTAAAATGATTCTGTGAAATTACTGTCTATGGAGTAAGTATCAAATGTTTCTTTGTGTATGGTTTTTGTAAATGAACCTCTTAAATCACTTATCTGATTTAATTTAATTAGGTACAAATCTGATATAAAGGTTGATTCAATTATCATAACGCCCAATTTATTTCTTTAGCAATGGCTTTTTCAGAATATTCTTTTATTTGTGTTATTCTGTTCTCGTAATTTGCACTTGGGCTTTCCAAATCATCTTTATAACCTTTAAAGGTAAAATCTACTGTTTCTTTAAAGCTTAAGACAGGTTTCCATTTTAATTGGCTTATAGCTTTGGAAATATCTAGTTTTAAAAGATTGGCCTCATGAGGTTTTTCTGTTAATTCAGGAATTAAATACCCTCCTCTACTATCAAATTTCAATGTTTCATCGATCAATTCTTTAACAGAATAATTAACAAAGTCTTCTGGTCCAAAGTTCCAACCTCCAGAAAATTTTTTACCTTGTTGATAAAGTGCAGCCCCCAAAGTTAAATAACCACTTAGTGGTTCAAGAACATGTTGCCAAGGTCTTGTAGCATAAGGATTACGTAACAATAGCTTCTCATTTTTTTGATATGCTCTAAAATAATCGGGAATAATTCTATCGGCTGCCCAATCGCCACCACCTATTACATTCCCAGCTCTTGCAGAAGCAATGTTACAGGTGTTTTCGGCTTTAAAAAATGATTCAAGATAAGAATGAGTAATTAATTCTGCACAACCCTTTGATGCGCTGTATGGGTCTTTTCCTCCCATAGGTTCATTTTCGCGATAACCCCATACCCACTCTTTATTATCATAACATTTATCTGAAGTCACATTTATAGCAGCTTTAATTGAGGGAGTAGACCTTACCGCCTCTAAAAAATTAACTACGCCAATTAAATTAGTTTCAAAAGTGTATACCGGGTCTTGATAAGATAATAATACCAGTGGCTGTGCTGCTAAATGAAAAGCAAAATCGGGTTGTACTTTTTGAAAATATTTTTTGAGAGCTAATCCATCTCTAACATCGCCAATGGTATGGTTAATTTCATTTTCCAAATTGCAAGTAACAAAATTGTCAATTTCCGAATACGGTTCTAAAGCATACCCGAAAACCTCTGCGCCTAATTCTTTAAGCCAAATTGCTAGCCAAGATCCTTTAAAACCGGTATGTCCAGTTATTAATACTTTTTTGCCTTTATAAATATTATTAAAACTCATATTACCAAATTTTCCATTTTGCTTGGTTGTTTGCCCAATCTTCTTCTAGTTCATGTTTATCTCTTAAGGTATCCATAGGTTTCCAGAAACCAGCATGGTTAAAAGCTTTCATTTCACCATCGGCAGCAATTTTCTCCATTGGGGTTTTTTCAAAAATTGTGCTATCTCCTTCAATGTAATTAAAAACTTCAGGCTGACAAACAAAAAAACCACCATTAATCCAAGCACCATCACCCTTTGGTTTTTCCAAAAATGAATTAACAGTTTGATCTTCGCTTAAATTTAAAGCTCCAAATCTTCCTGAAGGTTGAACAGCAGTAACCGTACAAAGTTTTTTATTAGATTGATGAAATTTAACTAATTCTGTAATGTTTACATCACTTACCCCATCACCATAAGTAAGCATAAATGGTTCATTACCTACATGTGATTGAACCCTTTTAATTCTTCCACCTGTCATAGATTCGTTACCTGTGTCAACTAAGGTGATTTTCCAAGGTTCTGCTTGGGAATCATGTACCTTTATTGAATTATCAGACATATCAATTGTTACGTCAGATTTATGTAGAAAATAATTAGCAAAATACTCTTTTACCACATACCCCTTATATCCCAAACAAACTACAAAATCATTAAAACCATGGGCGGAGTAAATCTTCATAATATGCCACAGAATAGGCATTCCCCCAATTTCTACCATTGGTTTTGGCTTTAATACAGTCTCTTCCGATAATCTGGTGCCTAAGCCACCAGCCAAGATTACTACTTTCATACTAATAATTTAACATTCTATATAAACCTCACCATCTAAAGGATGGCTACAACATAATAAAAATTCGTCAATCCCTAAATCTGTTCTTTGTTCTCTTAAGCCAATCATCTTTAGTTTTCCAGTCTTTAATTTTCCTTTACAAGTACTACAATTCCCTGTTTGACAAGAATAAGGTAATTCTATATTTGCATCTAATGCTGTTTCTAAGATACTTTTACCTTTAATTACTTCCAAAACAGTACTTTTCTCTTGGAAAAATAAGGTGACATTTTGTGTTTCTATCTCTTCAAAATCTTTAGGATTTTTAACGAGTTCGAAATCTTCTGAGAAGATATTACTGTCAGGAATACCAGAAATTGTTAGTTTATTCTTTACAGACTCTTTAAGTCCTACAGGCCCGCATATAAAATGTAAACTTTCTTTCAAATCTTCGTGATTTAATATATCTATCACGGTGCTTGGGTTTATTCTTCCCTGTATCACATCCGGCAAATTTTCCTCAATGCTTAAACGAGTATGGAAATGCCAAGATTTAAATTTATGTTGATGTAAGCGGCAAAGTTTATTAATTTCATCATAAAATATAGTGCTTTCTTTAAGCTTATTACCATATATTAATTTGACCGAAGCTTCTTTGTGAACTGATAAAGTGTATTTGGCTATAGAAATTAAGGGAGTTATTCCACTACCCGCCCCCCATAAAAATACATTCTTTATTTCTGTATCAGGTAAAACAAAATCTCCCATAGGCTGCATTGCTTCTATCACATCACCCTCTTTCACCACATCATTAATATGGTTAGATACTATGCCGTTTGGAACACGTTTTACAGTTACTTCTAAGTCAATATCAACACTTGGTGCAGAGGAAAAAGAATAAGGTCTGATATACCTACGTCCATTAATTCTAAAAATTAGGGTCAGATATTGACCTGCTTGGTATTTAATTTTTTTTAAACCGGGTTGTTTGAAACAAAGCGTAATGGTATCTTGTGTTTCTCTTCTTATAGCTATAACTTTAAGCGTATAGTTTTGCATATTAATTAGCAATAGTTGAACGTAATACTTTTCTAAGTATCAGAAATAACACAGTTAAAAAACCAAAGATTATCCCCCCAAATATAATTCCTTTAGCTTTTCCAAGCTTGTCCTTTTTTAAAGGAAAAACTGGTTCATCGATTACTTGAATCAAGGGTCTTTCTTTTCTTAAGGTAACTTTAGCGAGTTCTAAGTTTTTTACCAATTCCTGATAAATTGCACTACTGGCTTGTACATCTACTTGCTTCTTTTGCGAATTTACCCTTAAAGATTGAAATGCAGCATTCAAATTAGGATTTGCATCCACTGCTGCTGCAACCCCACCTATACTAGAATTTAACACCCTACGCACACTATCCACTTGCTTTTCTAAAATAGTAACATTGTCAATAGATTTTTTTGTTTTAGTAATTACGTAAAATTGATTGACTTTGCTGACAATATTATTAGCAAATGATTTCGCAAATAACTCATCGTTAGATTTAACTTTTACGGATATGATGGATAGTTTTTTATCTGGTTTGGTAACTTCCAAAACATTCTTGTTGATGGTCTCCATAAAATTACTCAGAATAGAATCTTGGGTTCTCGTAAGATTAGATGAATTATCAAAGTTAATATCTTTAAGCTGAGGCTTTTCATTCCACTCTTTCTTTAATTCATTAAATTCTATGTAGCGGTTTATTAATAATTGTTCTTTATTTTCAAAAGTATCTCTAGCCAATAAGGTTTCAGAAATCATCTTTCTTGATTTGTATAATTCCAAAATATTATCTCCTTTGAAGATTCCTCCTCCGCCTCCAAGATCAACACCAACCATTGAAGCCAAACCTGCATATTGCCCTAATCCTCCCCCACTTTCTCCATCTTCTAATACAAAAGTGGTTTCAGCCGTGTATGTAGGCTTTTTAAAAATGGCATAAGCTAAACCTAATAGCCCCCCTATAAGACCTGCGATTAAAATTATCACCCATTTACTCCATAAGAAATCCCACCATTCTTGTAGTTTAAGAATCAGCTCTTTTAAGGAAATTTCATCATTACCAGTGGCTAAATTGGGTTGTAAATTATTTTCTTCCTTTAACATTCTGTTATTTAATAAAATTAATTACCCCTAAAATGATAGCTCCAAACGAGGCTAAGCCTGATAAAATACCTACAGTTTCAGCAGGAGTTAATTTACGTTTTTCAGAGTTCTTTGGTATAAAAATTTCTGCGCCTGTTCTAACCACTGGATAATTATTAAATAAAAGAAACTTTTTAGTGCTTTTTACAGCTCCATTGGCGTATATCACATAAGACCTTCCTTTTTTAGCATTTTCCCCAAAGCCTCCTGCACTTAATATATATGCCTTAAATGTCCTATTCTTATTATAAATGACCGTATTTGGAGATAAAACCTCCCCACTTACTTTTACTGTTTGTAATTCTTTAGGAACATTTAAAATATCTCCATCTTCTAAAAATAAATCTTGTTTAGTATTTGGTTTTTCTAAAACTCGGGTTAAATTAATGCCTACAAAGGAGTTTCTAATGGCTAAATTTTCTAAGTTTAATGCAGTTGAATCTTTTGCGTTTTTTTGTATTTTTTGGAATTGCTGTATTTTTTGTTGCTCTTTTTCTCGGTCTAATTGTGTATCAAATGAACCATTTCTTTTTAATGATGCACCGTCTGTAAATGCCTGTGCGGTTAAACCACCAGCTCTTTTAATTAAATCAGAAATCCGCTCATCTTTATTTGTAATGGTGTAATAACCAGGATAAAGTACCTCTCCGTCAATTCTGACCTGTCTCTGTACTTCATAACCAGGTGCTGTTCTAACGGTTACTATATCAAATGGTTCCAAAACAAATTTAGCCGCTTCAATTGATAAGTTTTTATCTATGGTCATTTGGAAAACTTCTGCTGTTTTTGCAGATTTTGAGCTTGCATCAGAATTTTTTATACGTCTTGATATTTCAATTCTTTGTGGAGTGGCAGATTCACTAAAACCACCAGCTTTGATGATCAATTCTTCTAAGCTTAAATTTTCTGAAAAAGGAATTTGACCTGGTCTTCTCACTTCTCCGTTTATAATTACATTATATGCTTCTCTTAAATCAAATATGGAAGAAATACTTAAGACATCCTCACGCTTTAGTGTGATATCTTTTTCTTGCCCATTCATGATCTTATTCAAATCAAGAGATATGAGTTCTGTATTTAAATCATCAGTTAAACGGGTGATATATGCTCTGTTTTTAAAAGCATCTTCTTTTAAGCCTTCTGCTTTTAAAATTAATTCTTTTACGGTTAAACCTGTGGTTAATTCGTACTGACCAGGTCTAAATATAGCACCTTCTATGGTTACTCTATTCTCAAACCGGTCTAAAATCTCATTCACAAAATACTTATCTCCACTTTCTGGAATATATGAATCATATTGATCAGCAGTAACATCACTAATCTTACGCTCTGTATCTGTATTCTTTAAAACTTTTATTCTAGTTTTATATGCTTTTTCTGTAAAGCCAGAAGCAAAGTCTAATAATTTATTCAAATCTTCTTTAGGCTTTAGTTCAAAAATAGCTGGTCTTTTTACCTCTCCTACAATCTCCACTCTTTTTTGATAAACTGGTATATTGATGATATCCTGATCTCTTAAAGCTATATTTCCTTTTAAATCACCATTCAAAATAAAATCATAAACATCTAAAACAGCTACTCTTCTACCATTTCTAATCACTTCTACACTTCTAAAAGAGCCATTATCTGAGGGTCCTCCCGAAGAATATAAGGCTGTAAAAACCGTAGCTAAGGATGGAAGGGTGTAAGTGCCGGGTTTCATTACCTCACCATTTAATATGACCCTAATGCTTCTGATATTGCCAAGTGTAACGCTTAACTTAGTTTGCCCTGTGTTTAAGGCAGAGTATATGGTTGATAATTTAGATTTGATTCTTGCTGTTGCAGCTTCAATGGTTAAACCCGCTAAAGGAGTAACTCCTACGTTTGGTATGTTTACTGTTCCATCGGGACTGATGGTTAAACTGTAATTTACTTCAGAATAACCGTAAATATCAACTTGTAACTGGTCACCAGTACCTAAAACATAATTAAGCGGAGTAGGTAAACGTAAATTAGGCTCGAATGTAGTTGCAGCATTAGAGAATAAAGCTCTCCCAAATATTTTTGATTTTAAACTTTGAACCGCTATATCCGATTCTTGCTCGGTCTTTTTATTATCTGATGATGCAATGGTTTCTACCTGACCTTCAAAACTTCTTTGTACACTACCATCTTTTCCTTTTACAGTAGCATCTGAACTACCAGTTGCCGAAGTTTTAGATTTTAAAGCATCCACTCTAGCTCGCAATTTGGCTATTTCTGAAGGTTGCATACCTTTTGATAAAGCCATGTTTTCTAACTGTGATTCAGGTAAACCAGAAGATTGAACCTGCTTAATAAAATTCCTGATTTGATCATCAGTTAATTCGTCAACCCTAACATTGCTGAAATTTTGTTGATTAATGCTTTGCGCTTGGGCATGATGTGAAAACATTATTCCTGTAAGTAAAAAAAGGAATAAAGCTATTTTTTTTATATTCATTGATGTGATGTTCTTATTTAATTGAAAGATGTTGCTGTGCTTATTTATTTAAAATGATTAACAATTTTTGAAAAGCTTTAAGGTGTTCTTTTAAATTTTTATAAACCTCGTTATACATCTCTTCTTTATAAACATGACTTAATTTATTTCTATCTTCTATTGTTTTAAAAAGATTCAAATATAAATCTTCTGATAGATATTTATTTAAAAACAAATTTTTATAAACCATTTTTGGTGATATGTAGACTTCTGCTGTTTGAAATTCTAAAAATATTTTCGAAACTTTCCAAGCTAATTCCGTACAGTATTCAAATTTCTGAATCTTACCATTTTTTATTAAATCTAGTTCTATTTCTGAAAACTTAGCATCAGCACCAACTTCTAAAGTTTTTTCATAGGTATCAATTGCCTGATTTAAACTGGATAACTCAATGTCGAATTTTTGTTTAAGTTCCATACATTAATTTTTTCTAAAGCATAATGCTTAAATTCTTTGCTGACTTCAAAAAAATCTATTAAATCAATTTTATAAGGTACAATACTCTCTTGTAACTCTTCTTCTAAATCTAATTTAATTATTGTTGAAAGTGGTTTTTCTCCCCAAACACCTATATCAATATCAGACATGGGATGGTTGTTCCCCACTGCTCTACTTCCAAATAAGAAAACAGCATAATCATCTAATGGCACTCTTTTGAGTACAATTTCTTTTACGATGTTGATGTAGTTTTCCATTTTATTTTTTTTCTGCCTGCCTGCCTTCGACTCCGCTCAGGCTGACTACCTTGTTTGTCCTGCTGAGCGGAGTCGAAGCACCTGCTTGTCCTGCCTTCGACTCCGCTCAGGCTGACATTTTGCCTTCTTGACCACTAATTGTCATGCTGAGCGGAGTCGAAGCATTATTTGTTATGATGACTACTATTGTTTTTACAAACAGCCAGTCCTTTCAACTTTTCCCAATTACCCGTAATAATTGCTTCTTTCTTTTTTCTTGTCCAACCTTTTATTTGCTTCTCAAAAGCAATGGCTTGATTAACGTCATTAAAATCTTCACAAAACACCAATGCTACTGGTCTTCTGTAATGAGTATATGATTTGGGTTATACCCAGTTTCATGTTCTTGTAATCTTCTTTCAATATCATTTGTTACTCCAGTATAGTAACTGTCATCACTGCATTTTAAAATATAAACATAGTAATATTTCATCTCTTGTCTCTCTGACTTGTCATGCTGAGCGGAGTCGAAGCACCTTCAAACCCGCCTTCGACTCCGCTCAGGCTGACAATTCACTCTCCGTTCAGACTGACCCTTTCTACCTGTCATGCTGAGCGGAGTCGAAGCACTACCTGTCATGCTGAGCGGAGTCGAAGCACTACCTGTTATGCTGAGCAGAGTCGAAGCACTACCTGTCATGCTGAGCGGAGTCGAAGCACTACCTGTCATGCTGAGCGGAGTCGAAGCACTACCTGTCATGCTGAGCGGAGTCGAAGCACTACCTGTCATGCTGAGCGGAGTCGAAGCACACTACTCAAAATAATTCATCGTCTGGTAACCACCAACTTTTAAATATTGATCTTTCTTAGTTAAATGTAAATCAGACTGAATCATATCTTTTACCAAAGCCGGTAAATCATATTTCAATTTCCAACCTAATTTTTCTTTAGATTTAGTTGGGTCTCCTAATAATAAATCAACCTCTGTTGGTCTATAATATTTTGGGTCAACTTTAACTATAGTTTGTCCCATTTTTAAAGCATCAACATTTAAGCCTAATTCTTTAGCTTTTTCTTGATCCACATCAATGATTACACCTTTCTCGTTATCATCTTTTCCGCTAAATTCTACAGCAATACCTAATTCCTCAAAACTCATTCTTACAAACTCACGAACGGTAGTAGTTACTCCGGTTGCAATCACAAAATCCTCTGGTTTTTCTTGCTGTAAGATTAACCACATGGCTTCAATATAGTCTTTAGCATGTCCCCAATCTCTTTGGGCAGACAAATTGCCTAGATATAAACAATTTTGTAAACCTAAAGCAATCTTACTTGCTGCTCTGGTGATTTTTCGTGTAACAAAAGTCTCGCCACGTAATGGGCTTTCGTGGTTGAAAAGGATACCATTACAAGCAAACATGTCATAAGCTTCGCGATAATTTTTGGTAATCCAAAAACCATATATTTTAGCCACTCCGTACGGAGAACGTGGATAAAACGGAGAATTTTCATCGTAAAATCCTTTTTCATTTTTATTTTCGGGCATACCACCGTATAATTCTGAGGTAGAGGCCTGATAAATTTTGGTCTTTTTTTGTAAACCTAAAATCCTAACGGCTTCTAAGATACGTAAAGTGCCCATGCCATCTACATTTGCTACGTATTCAGGAGAGTCAAAAGATACCTTAACATGGCTCATAGCGCCTAAGTTATAGATCTCATCAGGCTGTATTTCTTGAACCAAACGAATTAAGTTAGTAGAATCTGTTAAATCACCATAATGCAAAGTTAATTTAACACCTTCTTCGTGTTGGTCTTGGTATAAATGGTCGATTCTATCGGTGTTAAAAAGTGAAGATCTTCTTTTTATTCCGTGAACTTCATATCCTTTTTTTAATAAAAACTCTGCAAGATAAGCACCATCTTGTCCTGTAATTCCTGTAATGAGAGCAACTTTAGCCATGTATGTTATTTGTTGGAAGAGTGGAATGTTGGAGGGTTGGAACGCTCTGCTATTTCAATTCTTCGTTTTATTATAAATTTAATTTTTAAACAATTCTTTTTAGAATAGAGGAATTTTGGATTGTTGGAATTTCCGTTAAATCTTTTTATTGGAACAATGGAATTTTAAACGATTGGAAGGTTCTCTTCCATTTATTCCACCTTTCCCACATTCCACCTTTCCCACATTCCATCTTTCCCATGTTCCATCCATCCACCTTCCCATCCTAGTCCCTAAGGAAACTATCTTCCCAAGTTCCATCTTTCATTTTTTGTTGTAAAGATTTGATTAATTGGATAAGCCCATTTTCAGTCTTAAAATGTAATTCATCTAATTTTTCAAAATCTTCTTTCGAGATTTGGGTTGCTTTTAAAAAACTAACTAAGCATGAGTGGTATTCCCCACTAGAGCCTAATGCAATATTTAAAAAGTTAAGATACTCCTTTAACCCTTTTCTACAATATCCTTCTGCAATATTCCTACTAATACTATGCACACTATCTATGCAATTACCAGCTGTTTTCTTTAATTCAAAAGGAAAATTCAAAAATAGTTTATAAGAAAGCACATATAAATCAATAGCATCATTCCACACCCGAAGCTGTTTAAATCCTCTATTGATGTTCTTTCTTTCCATTTACTTAAACTATTTAACTTTCAGTTTTCCACCATTCCACCTTTCCACTATTCTACCATTCCAACTTTCCACTATTCTAGTTTTCCATCATCTCAATCTTCCACCATTCAATCATTTCAACTTTCCACCATTCCAACTTTCCACTATTCTAGTTTTCCACCATTCCACCTTTCCAGTCTTTCCTTATTCTCGCTCCCTACAAAATCTTCCCGCTTGCAATATCCATCAAATATTTACCATAGCCACTTTTCACTAATGGTTCACCCAATTTACGCAGCTGATTGGCATCAATAAAATTCATTCTGTAAGCAATTTCTTCTATGCAGCCTATTTTTAAGCCTTGGCGTTCTTCTATCACTTGTACAAAATTACCTGCTTGCATTAAAGATTCAAAAGTCCCTGTGTCTAACCAAGCAGTTCCTCTACTTAACAAGCCAACTTTTAATAAACCTTTATCTAAATAGTATTTGTTAATATCGGTAATTTCTAATTCGCCTCTTGGGGAGGGTTTTATATTTTTTGCAACTTCTACAACAGAGTTGTCATAGAAATATAAACCAGGTACCGCATAATTTGATTTGGGATTTTCTGGCTTTTCTTCAATAGAAATTGCTTTTTTATTTTCATCAAACTCCACTACTCCGTAACGTTCCGGATCGGTTACTGGGTAAGCAAAAACAACACCTCCGTTAGGGTTATTATTGGCTTGCATTAATTTAGCCATTCCGTCGCCGTAGAAAATATTGTCTCCTAAAACCAAAGCAACAGCATCATCACCAATAAAATCGGCGCCAATAATAAAAGCTTGTGCCAAGCCATCTGGTGAAGGTTGTACGGCATAAGAAAATTTGCAACCCATGTTTTCTCCATTGCCCAACAATTTCTCGAAACCTGATAAATCTTGGGGAGTAGAGATGATTAATATTTCATTTATTCCTGCCAACATTAAAGTTGATAAAGGGTAATAAATCATCGGTTTGTCATACACCGGCATCATTTGTTTACTTACTGCTAAAGTAAGTGGGTGCAACCTTGATCCTGTGCCGCCGGCTAAAATTATTCCTTTCAAAATGGTATAATTAAATTGTTACGTTTTTCTGTTAGAAATGCAAAGTTAAAAAATTAACTTTGATTTAGTGCATTAATATTTTTTTCTAATTCTTTATACCAATCTTCGCCATATTTTCTAATTAAAGGCTCTTTCAAAAATTGATAAATTTTTACTTGGTGCTCATCGCCAAAATTACAGGCATCGCTACAAATACTCCATCTATCATAATGTAACATGTCAAATTCTGGATACTGGGTTAGCCTGATAGGGTAGAGGTGACATGAAATGGGTTTTTTCCAGTCAATTACTTTATCCTCATAAGCTTTTTCAATGGCACATTTTGTAATCCCGTTTTCCCATGTTACGTAAGCACATTCTTTATTGGTGTCCACACAAGTGGTAGTATAATCACCTTCAAAGTCTTTAACAGAAGTGCCTTGTTGCTCTATTGCTTCAATGCCTTTAGCGGTCATGTAAGGTTTAACTTTAGGATAGATGCTTTCTAAAATGGCTAATTCATCTTCATTTAGTGGTGCTCCAGAATCTCCTTCTATACAACAAGCCCCTTTACATTTTTCTAAATGACAAATAAAATTTTCTTTGATGAGTTCGTCAGAAACCAGATGTCCACCCACTTCAATCATTACTTTTTCACGCATATATTATTTTTTTATTTCTAATGATTTAAGAGAAAATGAAGGAAAATTTATGTTCAAATAAATTAATTTGGGCGTTTTAACACTCCGCCAGCTGGCGGATATAGTTTTTTTGCTATTTGCAAATTGGCTAGTGCAAAAAAAGCTGTCGCTTCTATCGTTAACGCTCTAATTTAATTTAGAATAATACTTAAAATATGATCAACACTTTTATAAATTAATTCGAATTTGTTAACTTTTAATTTTATTTCCTTCTTTGTCAACTATCCCTTTTTTAATAGCCGGGTTGCCATACCAAAGTTCATAATTTTCTACAGATTTTGTAATTACAGAACCAGCTCCAATTAGCGCATACTCTCCAATGTTATGACCACAAATAATTGTGGTATTAGCGCCAATACTTGCTCCTTTGTGGATTCTTGTTTCCAAATACTCTAATTTCCGATTAATAAACGCTCTTGGATTTAAAATATTGGTAAATACTACAGAAGGACCGATAAAAACATCATCTTCAATTACAACTCCTTCATATACAGAAACGTTGTTTTGAATTTTTACACCATTTCCAATTTTTACGTTTTTACCGATAAAAACATTTTGTCCTAAAGAACAATTTTCTCCAATAATTGCACCCTCAGAGATATGACAAAAATGCCAAATGTTTGTTCCTTTACCTATTATGGTGTTTTCATCAATAATGGAGGATGGATGAATGAAAAAATCAGCTTTCTGCATTAAAAAAATTATGAATATTTTTACAAATATAAATTATATCTGCTTCTGTTAGTAAAGGGTGTATGGGTAAAGACAAAACCTCTGTACATAATTGATCAGAAACTAAATTTTTACTGCTATAAAAATGTTGATATGCTGTCTGTTGCCCTAAAGATTTTGGATAATAAACCATAGCATCAATTCCGTTTTCTTGTAAAAAGGTTTTCAACGGGTTTCTTAATCCATCTTTAACTTTAATGGTAAATTGGTGCCAACTAGCTTCAGTATATTCACTCGCTTTTGGAAGTTCAATATTTGGCTCTTTTTCTAATAAATTAATGTATAAATGAGCAATCTCTTTTTTCTTTTGAAGATTAGTATTTAAAAGAGGAAGTTTATGACTTAGCACTACTGCCTGAATGCTATCTAACCTAGAATTTACACCTACAATTTCGTGATGGTACTTTTTACTTTGACCATGATTGGCAATCATTCTTATTTTTTTTGCCAGTTCATCATCGTTAGTAAACAAAGCGCCACCATCGCCAAAGCAAGAAAGGTTTTTTGTTGGAAAAAAGGATGTACAACCTATATCTCCTATGGTTCCTAAAAACTGATTTTTATGATTTTTAGCTCCCAGAGCCTGTGCTGTATCTTCTATAACATAAATATTGTGTTGCTTTGCTATTTTTAAAAGCTCATCAAAATTAGTACACTGCCCAAACAGGTGCACTGGAATAATTGCCTTGGTTTTTGAGGTAATTGCTTGCTCAACTAAATGATTATCTAGTTGAAAATACGTGGGATCAACATCAACCAACACGGGTTTTGCACCTAGTAAACAAATGACTTCAATTACCGCAACATAAGAAAAAGCGGGGATAATAATTTCATCACCAGCTTTAATATTCAAACCCATTAACGCAATCTGTAAGGCATCGGTTCCGTTGCCACAAGAAATTACATGTTTTACATTTAAGTATATACTTAACTCTTTCTCAAATTCTTTAACCGCATTGCCTTGGATGTAATTACCAGATAATAATAATGCGTCAATTTTTGGGAGTAATTGTGATTGTAGCTGCAAGTATTCGGCAGGTAAGTCAATCATTTTTATAGCTCTTGTCATAATCTGGCATCAACAAAAGCTCTATCAATAATTGATTTTGTATCAAAAACAATGGCTTGGTTTTTTTGAAATTCGCTAAAGTCAATAGTCATAAATTCTTGATGTGCTACTGTAATTACAACAGCTTGATATTTTTTAATTTTTATTGTTTTGATCAAATTTATTTGATATTGAGCTTTAACCTCTTTAGCATCTGCCCAAGGATCATAAATATCTACATTCAAATCAAACTGAATTAACTCTTTATAAATATCAATTACTCTGGTATTTCTAATATCGGGGCAATTTTCTTTAAAAGTGAAACCTAAAATCAGCACATTACTCTTCGTGATTTTGTGCTCTTTTTTTATCATTAATTTAATGAGTTTGTTAGCTACAAACATCCCCATATTATCGTTTACTCGTCTGCCAGAAAGTATTACTTGGGGATGATAACCCAAAGCTTCTGCTTTATGCGCTAAATAATAAGGATCTACACCTATACAATGACCACCAACTAAGCCAGGTTTAAATTTTAAAAAATTCCATTTGGTTGCAGCCGCATCCAAAACATCATTTGTATCTATACCAATTCTATCAAAAATCAAAGCCAACTCGTTCACAAATGAAATATTTAAATCTCTTTGTGCGTTTTCTATGGCTTTTGATGCTTCTGCAACTTTAATACTTGGAGCAAGGTAAGTACCTGCACTAATAATTTTTTGATAAAGTTGGTTAACTTTAATTGCAGTTTCTGGATTTGAGCCGGATGTTACTTTACAAATTTTCTCTAAAGTATTTACTTTGTCTCCAGGATTAATCCTCTCGGGTGAGTAGCCGATAAAAAAATCTGAGTTATAAATCAAACCGCTCGTTTTTTCGAGTAGTGGTACGCATTCTTCTTCTGTGCAACCCGGGTAAACTGTTGATTCGTAGATCACCAAATCTCCTTTCTTTAGGATATGGGCAATCATATCAGTAGCCTTTAACAATAAAGTTAAATCTGGAGATTTAAACTGATTTATTGGTGTAGGTACTGTAATGATGTAAATATTACTGTTAGCAATATCTTCTACTCTACTAGAAAATTGGAGATAAATAGCGTTTTTTATATCATCTTCTACCAATTGCTTTGTGTTGTCAATAAAAGTTTTTAGTTGGTTGATTCTATATTCGTTGATATCGAACCCAATGGTTTCAAAATGTTTTCCAAAAGCAGTAGCTAATGGAAGTCCCACGTAACCTTGTCCAATAATCGCAATTTTTGTACTCTCCAATTTCTGGTTGAATTTATAAAGCTCCTAAATTAAAAATTTATAAGTGATTTGGAAAGGATTAAAATTTGTGAGACAGTTAAACAAATCTTTTTTCAATATTTTGCTTGAGCCAGGTTTGCACAATTCTAAGCTTTCATTGCCTGATGCAACAGAAAGTATAAAATCTGTTAAAATAGGGTTGGAAACTGCATCTGAAAGTTGATAGTTATTTAATTTTAAGAATATTAGGCTTGCTTCCAAACCTGTCCTCTTATTGCCATCGGAAAAAACATGATTTGCGATAATATTGAACAAGTAAATTCCAGCTTTATCAAAAATATAGGGATATAAGGGCTCCCCAAACATTTCAGCGTGAACAATATCTACTAAATAATCTAATGCAGCTTCATTTAAAAAGTTAGAGGGTAGATTAAAATTACCCCCATGCTGATGAATAGTGAGGTAATTTATTTTAATAATTTGTGATTTAGTTAGAAATATCATTAGGCTAATGCTTTGAAAGTCGCATCGTACTTAATAAAATCTTCTTTAACTAATCGCTCAAAATCCGACTCACTAATCAATAATTTGTTCTTTATTAATTCTTGATCTTTAACTTCCAAAGAACTATAAATCTCTAAAACTTCTTCAACTGTATATTTATGTTGCGTATCCATAATTTTTATTTAATCATTAAATTTACGAAATATCTCATCAAAATTATAATAACAAAAAAATCCCTGCTCAAGTAAATGAACAGGGACTATATATTCGCCTTAAACCTTTTGCCTAAAGCCTTTAAGCTACAAAAATTACATCATGCCGCCCATGCCACCGCCGCCCATTGGCATTGCTGGTGCTGCACCTGCTTCTTCTTGTTCATCTGCTAAAACACACTCGGTAGTTAATAACATCGCTGCAATAGAAGCTGCGTTTTCTAAAGCTACACGAGAAACTTTAGTTGGGTCAATTACACCTGCACCAATTAAGTTTTCGTAAACATCTGTACGGGCATTGTAACCGTAATCAGCTGTCCCTTGTTTTACGTTGTGAACAACGATAGAACCTTCAATTCCTGCATTTGCACAAATTTGACGTAATGGCTCTTCAATAGCTCTTTTGATAATTTTGATACCAGTAGTTTCGTCTTCGTTAGCGCCTTTTAAATCGTCTAAAGAAGCAACCGCTCTAATAAAAGCAACACCACCACCAGCAACAATACCTTCTTCAACTGCTGCTCTTGTAGCGTGTAAAGCATCGTCAACTCTATCTTTTTTCTCTTTCATTTCCACTTCAGAAGCTGCACCAACATAAAGTACAGCAACACCACCAGAAAGTTTAGCTAAACGCTCTTGTAGTTTTTCTTTATCGTAATCTGAAGTAGTAGTTTCAATTTGAGCTTTAATTTGACCAACTCTAGCTTTAATATCTTCAGAGTTACCAATACCATTAATAATAGTTGTATTGTCTTTATCGATAGTGATTTTTTCACACTGACCTAAGTAAGATAAGTCAGCATTTTCTAATTTAAAACCTCTTTCCTCAGAAATAACAGTTCCGCCAGTTAAAATAGCGATGTCTTCTAACATTGCTTTTCTTCTATCGCCAAAACCCGGAGCTTTAACAGCAGCAACTTTTAGTGAACCACGGATTTTATTAACAACCAAAGTAGCTAAAGCTTCTCCATCTAAATCTTCAGCAATAATTAAAAGAGGCTTACCAGTTTGAACTTGTTTTTCTAATACTGGCAACAATTCTTTCATGTTGCTGATTTTTTTATCGTAGATTAAAATGTAAGGATTTTCTAATTCAACTTCCATTTTATCTGCATTGGTTACAAAGTATGGAGATAAATATCCTCTATCAAACTGCATACCTTCAACAGTTTTAACTTCTGTTTCAGTACCTTTTGCTTCTTCAACAGTAATTACACCATCTTTACCAACTTTAGCCATTGCTTCAGCAATTAAAGAACCAATTACATCATCGTTGTTAGCAGAAATAGATGCTACTTGTTTGATTTTGTTATTGTCTTCTCCAACTGTTTGAGATTGCGCTTTTAAGTTAGCTACAACCGCAGCAACTGCTTTGTCAATACCACGCTTTAAATCCATTGGGTTTGCACCAGCAGCTACGTTTTTAATACCAGCAGTAATAATTGCTTGTGCTAAAACTGTTGCAGTTGTTGTACCATCACCTGCAATATCAGCAGTTTTAGAAGCAACTTCTTTCACCATTTGAGCACCCATATTTTCTACGGTATCTTTAAGCTCAATTTCTTTTGCTACAGTAACACCATCTTTTGTAATTACTGGTGAACCGAATTTTTTATCGATAATTACGTTTCTTCCTTTTGGACCTAAGGTTACTTTAACTGCATTAGCTAAAATATCTACACCGCGTTTCAAAGCATCGCGAGCTTCTACATTATATTTAACTTGTTTTGCCATTATTTTAGTATTGAGATTTGAGTATTGGGTATTGAGATTTTAGACTCAAGAAACAATCTCAAAAAATTTTGAATTATTTAATTTAATAGTTATTGACGGAGTAAAGGATCTCAATACTCACATCGCTATACGCAATACTTACAGAACTGCGTATATATCAGATTCTTTCATAATCAAATATTCTTTACCTTCATAAGTAATTTCTGTACCTGAATATTTTCCGTAAATAACGTTATCACCAACTTTAACAGTCATTGGTTCATCTACTTTACCATTTCCAACAGCTACAACTACTCCATTCTGTGGTTTTTCTTTTGCTGTATCAGGGATATAGATGCCTGAAGCGGTTTTTTCTTCTGCTGGTGCAGCTTCTACCACAACTCTATCTGCGATAGGTTTAATGTTCAATGCCATAATTTTATTATAAATGTTTAATTTTTATTTTCTATAAAGTGTAGCATCATAGAATATGCCAAAGGAAGAATTTGCCAATTTTTCACTGTAAAAGGCAGTCATGTTATTTAATGATGAAGTATGGATGTCAGCTTGTCAGTATAACCAAAGTGTTGGTTAAATGAAATGAATGGGTTTCTTTTATAGATTCTTGTAAAGGAAAAGAGGTTGTTTTTGTAAAAAAACAACCTCTTTTCAATTCATTTATTTTCCTAAATTTTTATACCAATCTGTAAACGATGAGCCGCCTGATGATGCCCAAGCACCAAATTTACTGTAAACTTGGTCAATTGCAATCCCTTCTGCTGGTGGATTAAAAGGTTCTGTAAATTGTAAAGCCCAAGGCCAATTGTTTGTGCCAATATAGTATCTGCCAGCACTTGGGTTCGATAAATCATCTTGGAAACCAAATAATGCTTTATCAGCTAAATTAGTTGGTGTTTTGCCTGGCAAATGAATTTCATGACTTCTTCTTCCATCGCTAATTAAAAACGGATTGTAGGGTGCGTTGCTTAAAATATTTATAGGTTGTGGAGCTATGAATTTTATAACCATACTCACTTGTTCAGAAACTCCATTGGCTGCATTATAAATAGATTTCTGATTATCAAATGGAATGATAACTGCTTTATCTTGGCCAGCTTCTGTACCGTTAGCATTTAATTTAATGTAATTTTTTTCTTTAATATAGCCAGATACATTGTCAATGATAGAAGGGCTAAAAGGCAATTCAACTCCAAAACCATTTTGAAAAAAGGCTAATGAAGTTAACACCTTGTAATCCGCATTCATTTCAACTGCATTATTGTTAGCATTAGTTACGTAAGTATATCTGTAATTAATCACTAAATCATTCATGTCATAATCACCTTTTAAGGGCCAATTATCTTCAAAAGCTAAAGTACCCCAACTGTCTTTTGAAGGAAAATAATTATTATACGCCTTTTTAGGATCTGTTGGATATTCATCAAATTGATCAGTTACCCCATCACCATCAGTGTCTTTTGGTGTATCTAAATTTACAATGCCAGTTTTAGAAATTGCATCTTTTGGGAAAGATTCTGCATAAAATAAAGCATCATTAATATCGTGGTCACAAAAAGGTGATTCGCGATTTACATCCTCTATTCCTAAAACAAAAAGATCTTCTTGTGCAAAGTTTAACAGTACAGTGTGTTTTTTTAAATCTTGATCACTTTCTGGGTTAAAATTTTTGTTGCTATAAAATTTTGTACGGTCAGTTTTTACAGTTTCGTTTGATATATCCCAACCATCAGCAATTATCATAAATGCTACTGAAGTTCCAGCTTTAAAATTACCTAAATTCACACGGTCGCCAGAAATTAAGCCTCCGCCAGAACCTATAAATGAAGAGTTAGGGAAAGCGAATTTTATCTCATTAATTTCTGACGCATTTTTTGGAGGATTGTTAGTTGGGTAAGTGTAAAACGCAACAGTATTTGTTAACTCGGCACTTTCTGTCACAAAAGTTAAAAAAACATCTGCATCCTTCACCAAATCTAAAGTTTGTTTAGCGTCATCAGCCATATACTCCGGATGATTAGTTCTTACATCTACAGTTGATGGTATAGAAGCATTAATATAGCTTAACAATTGTGCACTTACTTTTCCTTTATCTGGAGTTAAATATTTTGGTTTGCCATTACTTTCAAAAGCCCCCATGTAAGTAAACAATGTACCGCTTAATGTTTTAACCGACTGAGTTGACACCCTGTTTGAAGTGTTTTTATTTAGTGCAGGAATAATAAAGTTACCTTCTAAACCCTTACCACCGCCAATTGTAAGGTTTAAACTATTGTTATCAATAAACCCAAGTACTTTGTTATTTAAACCTACGTAATCGTTTTTTACAATTATTTGGTCAATGTAACTGGCAATGTTTAAGCTAACGTCAATTCTTCCTTCGCTATCTGTTAAAGATTTTAAAAGTTGGTTCCCGTTTGCTGCATTATATAAAGTAACGGGTATTTTAGCGATAGGTTCATTAATGTTTGTTAAAAGCCTAATGTTAATTTTTACAGTTTTGGTGGTTGCAAAATTGAAACCGTTTGGAGCAATATTGTCTGAATTATTAATTTCTTCATAAATACCAGTATTGTCTTTTTTACATGCAACAATTGAAGCGATGATGAATAAACCTAAAATTAACTTTCTCATATTTTTTTTCTTTACACAGTGGATTGTACGTAATACATTCCAAAAAAGATTTATATTCTGTGAATATGAATAGACTATAAGCATACCAATAGTTAAACTAAAAACTATTTGAAAGTTTTTAAACAAGAAAATGCCGTTTAAAGGGTTTTTAAAGGATATTTTAGTGAAAAAATTACTTATAAAAATACTTATAGCAATTGAGGAAATTTATATTTAATCCCAAAAACTGTGGAATGCTGGGGAATAATTTCTATCTCTTTTTTAAATCTTATTTATACGCTATAGATTTAGCTGTACTTAATGATCTAAAATATTTGTTAATATTACAGGTAACCTAAAATTTTTACAAATATGATTTTCTATTTTATCTTAGTTACGTAAGGTTAATCACCAATTAATTTTGATGTAATTTTATCTTTAAATCTGATCAAACTTAATAACGATACTGTTAGATTTAACCAAAACCAATGAAGAGATAATCTTTAATTTTCGAAAAACTCTTTCTCTGCTTTTTGTTTTTTCTTAAGTACCCTTCCAGATACAGTTATGCTAACCTCGTAAAGTAAAAACAAAGGTAAACTTACCGTTAACATGGTTGGGATATCTGGTGTTGGTGTTACAATTGCAGCAATTATAAGTATCAAAACCACAGCATAGCGCCTTTTTTCTTTCATAAAAGTAGGCGTCATTATGCCTAATTGAGAAAGTATATAAATTACAATTGGCAACTCAAAAATAGCTCCAGTACATAACGTAAGTGTAGCAACTGATGAAAAATAGGAATCTATTGTAATGGTGTTCTCAATGTCTGGGCTTATACTGTAGTTGGATAAGAAATTTATTGACAGCGGTGCTACTATAAAATATCCAAACATTATCCCAATTATAAAAAGAAAGCTTGCATATAGAACAAAGCCACTTGCCGATTTTTTTTCTGCGTCTTTTAACGCTGGTTTTATAAAGCGCCAAACTTCCCACAATAAATAGGGGAAACCTAAAACTAAACCCGTCATTAAAGCGGAGTTTATTTGCAAGGTAAATTGCCCTGCCATTTCCGTATTAATAATTTTCCCGGGAATATTGGTGATACAAAAGCCAGGACCCATATTAAAATACTCTCCAACTTTGCACATCATTCTGTAAGTCCAAAATGTTGGTTTGTGTGGACCCATTATAATGGTGTCAAAAAGAAAATCGTAATAAAAAAAACAAATGGAGGTTAAAATTACTACAGCAATAGAAGAGCGTACTAAATGTATTCTTAATTCGGCAAGGTGATCAAAAAAAGACATCTCAGCCTCAATTGTTTTACCTTTTTCTTTTACTGATTTAACTAAATCTGTTTTTCTCTCTTTACTCATATTATTAAACAAAAATACCATTTTGAGGTTATCAAAATGGTATTTAAAATTTTATTTTATCAATTAATTTTCTGTACCTAAATCAAAAGTCTCCATAAACTTGGTGGTAAAATTACCTGCTCTAAAGTTAGGATCTTTTAAAAGTTTAAGATGGAAAGGAATGGTGGTCTTAATACCTTCAATCACAAATTCACTTAGGGCTCTTTCCATTGTATTTAAAGCCTCTTCTCTAGTTTGTGCAACACATATAAGTTTCGCTATCATTGAGTCGTAATGTGGTGGAATGTTGTATCCAGCATATACATGCGTATCAACTCTTACCCCATGTCCTCCTGGAGAATGAAAGTGTGTTATTTTTCCGGGAGATGGTCTAAAGTTATTATATGGGTCTTCTGCATTAATTCTGCATTCTATAGCACACATTTCTGGTGTGTATGATTTACCCGAAATAGGAATACCAGCTGCAACTTTAATTTGTTCTTTAATTAAATCAAAGTTAATTACTTCTTCTGTAACTGGGTGTTCTACTTGGATACGGGTATTCATCTCCATAAAATAGAAATTTCTGTGCTTATCTACTAAAAATTCCACAGTGCCAGCACCTTCATATCTTACCGCTTCTGCACCTTTAATTGCAGCAGCACCCATTCTTTCTCTTAAATCATCAGTCATAAATGGAGAAGGAGCTTCTTCCACTAATTTTTGGTGACGACGTTGTATAGAACAATCTCTTTCTGATAAATGACAAACCTTACCAAATTGATCTCCAATTACCTGTATTTCTATATGGCGTGGGTCTTCAATATATTTTTCTAAATACATTCCATCGTTACCAAAAGCAGCTGCAGATTCTTGTCTGGCAGAATTCCAAGCATCTTCAAAATCTTCATCTTTCCAAACTTGTCTCATTCCACGGCCACCACCACCAGCTGTTGCCTTTAAAATTACAGGGTAGCCAATTTCATTAGCTATTTTAATTCCTTGCTTCACATCTGTTAACAAACCTTCTGAGCCAGGAATAGTTGGAACACCCGCAAGTTTCATAGTGTCTTTGGCAGAAGCTTTATCTCCCATACCATTAATTTGATCAGCCGTAGCGCCAATAAATTTTATTCCATATTCATGGCATATTGCAGAAAACTTTGCGTTTTCTGATAAAAAACCGTAACCTGGATGTATTGCATCAGCATTAGTTAATTCTGCTGCCGATATAATATTGGGAATATTTAAATAAGAATCTTTACTTGGTGGAGGACCAATACAAACTGCTTCATCAGCAAAGCGTACGTGTAAACTTTCTCTATCTGCAGTAGAATAAACAGCAACGGTTTTAATACCCATTTCTTTACAGGTACGAATAATACGTAATGCTATTTCTCCTCTATTTGCAATTAATATTTTTTTAAACATAATAACTCGTTTTATCTATCTTTTAATTTAAAGTCTGGTTTTTATTAAAACCGTATTGATTAATTGACAAATAAACTTAAGATGGATCAACTAAGAATAATGGCTGATCGTACTCAACTGGTTGCGAGTTATCAATCAAAACTTTAACAATTTTACCCGAAATTTCAGATTCAATTTCGTTAAATAATTTCATTGCTTCAATAATACAAAGTACTTGACCTGCAGAAATTTCATCGCCTACGTTAGCAAAACTTGGTTTGTCTGGTGATGACGAACGATAAAAAGTACCAATCATTGGTGATTTTATAGTTACGAAGTGAGATTCATCACTTGCAACAGCGGCAGTAGCACTAGGACTATTTACCGCAGCTTGTGGCACATTAGCTATTTGCTGTTGTGGTGCAGGTGCAGCCATTTGTACTGGCACATTAGCATTCACATACGTTGGCTCTTGAGTAGTCTTTATTGTTATTTTAAAATCTTGTTCTTCAATTGAAACTTCATTCACTCCTGATTTTGATACAAATTTAATCAGGTCTTGAATTTGCTTAATATCCATTCCCATTGTGGTGTGGTTTAAATTGTGTGATTAATTTAGAAATCTAATATAGTAATTATCTGGAAATACAAATATTAATAAGCCCATTTAATATAGACAGAGCCCCAAGTAAAGCCTCCTCCAAAAGCAGCCAACACTAAATTGTCTCCTTTCTTTAATTTGCTTTCCCATTCCCATAAACAGAGTGGAATGGTGCCATTAGTTGTATTTCCGTATTTTTCAATATTTATCATTACCTTTTCTGTGCCTACTCCCATTCTGTTAGCAGTGGCATCAATAATTCTTTTATTGGCTTGGTGAGGTACTAACCATGCAATATCTTCAGGAGTAAGATTGTTTTTCTCCATGATCTCTGCAGCAACATCTGCCATGTTAGTTACAGCAAATTTAAAAACTGCTTGCCCCTCTTGGTGTACAGCATGCTCATTTGCATCAACAGTTGCATGTGTTGCAGGTTTTAATGAACCTCCAGCTTTTTGATGCAGCATTTCTCTGCCAGAACCATCGCTTTTTAATATAGAATCAATAATTCCGTAACCTTCTGTATTTGGTTCTAATAAAGCTGCGCCGCAACCATCGCCAAAAATAATACAAGTTACCCTGTCTTGGTAGTTGATAATAGAAGACATTTTATCTCCACCAACTACTAAAACTTTTTTGTGTTTACCTGATTCTATAAACTGAGCTCCTGTAGTTAAACCGTATATAAAGCCCGAACAAGCTGCTTGTAAATCAAATCCCCAAGCGTTCTTAGCGCCTATTTTATCACCTAAGATGTTTGCAGTTGCAGGGAAAGGCATATCAGGTGTTGAGGTGCAAAAAATAATTAAATCAATTTCATCTGCAGTTATTCCTCTTTTCTTTAAAAGACCTTCAACGGCTGGCACTGCCATGTCTGAGGTTGCTAAATCTTCGCCTTTTAAAATCCTTCTTTCTTTAATTCCGGTTCTTGATGTTATCCACTCATCGTTGGTATCAACCATGGTTTCTAATTCCTGATTGGTTAAAATATAATCTGGAACGTAACCATTTACAGCAGTAATTGCAGCATGAATTTTACTCATAATTTAGAATTTTTTTAAGAACTGAAAGCCGTTTTAAACTTTTCAATTACTTGAGATTCTATCATACTTTTAGATTGAAGAATCATATTTTTAATAGCCTCTGGACTGGATATGCCATGACCTATAATTACTGGTGCGTTAACCCCTAAAATAGGACTTCCACCGTATTGTTCATAATTAAACCTATCAAAAAACTCATCTTTGATACCTTTTTTAAGTGTTAATACATAAAAAGATTCGGCTAATTTTAGCATGATATTACCAGTAAAACCGTCACATACAATAACGTCTGCCTTTTCATTAAACAAATCCCTACCTTCTAAATTCCCAAAAAAGTTGATGAGTGAATTTTCTTTTAAAAGTGGATATGTAGTTTGAGTTAACAAACTACCCTTTTCAGCCTCTTCACCTAAATTCATTAAACCAACTTGTGGTTCTGCAATTTGATAAACATGTTTGGCATATAAGCTTCCAAGAATACTAAATTGAACTAAATGTTCTGGTTTGCAATCAGCATTGGCTCCAGCATCAAGCATAATTTTAAAACCCCCTTTTAATTTAGGAATAATGGTTGAAATTGCAGGTCTTAATACACCAGGTATGGCTTTTACGCTAAACATGGCGCCAACCAACATGGCACCGGTGTTTCCGGCAGAAGCAAAAGAATCTATTTTTCCTTCTTTTAATTGCTGAAAACCTACTGAAATACTTGAATTTGCTTTTTGAACAATGGCTTTAGTGGGGTGTTCTCCCATTCCAATTACTTCGGTAGTTTGTACATACTCAAAGTGATCTGGGTTAAAGTTGTGCTCGGCTAGGATGGGTGTAATTTGCTCTTTATCTCCAAAAAGGACTAAATTTTGGTCTTTTGATAGGTTTTGATGTGCTGCTATTGCACCTAATACGGTTGCTTTTGGCGCATAATCGCCGCCCATTATATCTAAACCAATTTTCATTAAGATATTTGCTTTTGATGAAATGAAAACCACCAAGCTTTAATGCTTAGTAATTAAAATAAAAAAATCTTGTGTAAACTAATGTTATAATTATTAATACACAAGATTTTTAATATATTATTTTATGCAATAGAAGTGTTTTCTACTAACAACTTACCTCTTAAGTAAAGGTTTCCATCTACGTTATAAGCTCTGTGTGGCAAATGTACTACACCAGATTCTTTATCAAGCCATAATGAAGGTGCTGTAGCCTTGTAGTGAGTTCTTCTTTTATCTCTTCTTGATTTCGAGATTTTTCGTTTTGGATGTGCCATTTTTTCCTATTTTTAATTTTTCCTAATGTTCTTTAAAATATCCCAGCGAGGATCACTATCATCGCTTTTTTCTTCTGTTTCATGTGATAGTTCGGCAATTTTTACCAACATATCTTGATCACATGAACTTGTATTTCCCGGATCTTCACATACGCTTAGATAAGGAACTGCTAAATTAATCATCTCATAAATAAATGAGCTTACATTAATTTCTATTTCATTTTTAGTAAGTATAACTACTTCACTATCTGCTAAATCTTCCGATTCTGTAAATTTAGCTATCAACCTGTCTTTTGTGTCTATCTGACTTGGAAAGTCTGATAAGCATCTATCACAGCTTAATTGTACTCCTCCGGTGATATGAAAATCAAGAACCATTAATGTTTCTTGTCTTTCTAGAACCAAATCTACTTTTAGCAAGCCTTTTTTAACTATTGAATATTCAAATTCGTCAAAAAAACTACCATCAACCTCAAAGTTAAATTGATGCTTGCCAATCTTTAATCCCGTAAAGGGAATTGAATATTGATTTAATGCTTTCAAACTTCGACAATTGAGCCTGCAAATTTAGGAAAATTTATTTAGCTGTAAAGGTTTTTTTCAAAAAAGGAAAATCAAACTTTAATAGCAATTTTCAGTTGTTTATTTTGTTAAAACTCATTGTTTTTGACCTGATTGGGGCATTATTTGAATATTTACCTAAAAATTTAGAAACCTAAAAATCCCATAATTATAGCCATGTTTTAATTGAAAGACTTTTAATTACGATTATTTCTGCCCAAAAACCTCTAAATTTTTTTAATCTCTATCTCTGCTATGTTTACTAAATGGCAATGTTTTGTCAACCATTTGTTGTTGTTCTCTTCGTCTTTTTATAATATGTACAGCTTCAAAAACTGCATCTCTAAAAGAACTTGGCGAAGCAAGGTTTTTTCCGGCAATATCATAACCTGTACCATGGTCTGGTGAGGTACGCACAACAGGTAAACCTGCTGTAAAGTTAACACCATGATGAAATGCGATGGATTTGAAAGGAATTAAACCTTGATCATGATACATTGCTAAAACAGCATCAAATTGTGAAAAAGCTTGATTTCCAAAAAAACCATCGGCAGGGAAGGCACCAAATGCAAATATTCCTTCCTTTTGCGCAGTTTCAATTGCTGGGTGTATAATTGTCTCTTCTTCCATTCCAATTAAACCGCTATCGCCAGCATGTGGATTTAAACCCAAAACCGCAATTTTTGGTTTCTCTATCCAAAAATCATATCGTAAAGAATGGTTCATTAAACGTAGCTTAGATAATATGGCTTCTTGTGTAATATTAGCCGCAATATCTTTTACAGGGATATGTCCGGTAACAACGCCAACTTTTAATTCATTACTAATTAAAAACATCAAAGAATCTGGTGATCCAGCTTTCATTTGGATATATTCTGTATGGCCATGAAAGGTAAATTCTTCGCTTTGTATATTATGTTTATTAATTGGCGCAGTTACTAGAGCATCAATTTTCCCACTTACTAAATCATCTGTTGCTCTTTGTAAAGACAAAAAAGCGTACTTCCCACCAATATCATTTGCAGTACCTAATTCTATTTTAACATCTTCTTCCCAGCAATTTATCATATTTGCTTTACCAGCATGTGCTTGGTCTGGATGGTTTACTACCTGAAAAATAAATTCTTGTATGCCGGCAGCCTTTCTGTGAAAAGAGGCTACTTTGGTATGTCCGTAAACTATTGGGGTGCAATATTTATAAATTTCAGATTCGGAAAGCGTTTTAATAATTACTTCCAAACCTATTCCGTTTACATCGCCAATAGAGATTCCAACTTTCAATAATTCGCTCATACAATAAAAGATTTTTCTAAAATTTTCTGCAAAATAAAGAATTTGCAATGAATGTTGATTTTAAAGATTAAACTTTCCGTAATTTGTGGCTCATCTTCACAAAAATATGAGTCAAGTAAAAGCGAAAAAGCACTTAGGACAACACTTTTTAACTGATAAAAATATTGCAGAAAAAATTGTTAACAGTCTCATTTATCACGAAAAATATAATAAGGTATTAGAAGTTGGACCTGGAATGGGCGTTTTGTCTGATTTTTTATTGCAGAAAAAGGAGTTTGAAACTTATTTAATTGATATTGATACCGAGTCTTTTTTATTTCTCCAAAAAAAATATCCTGATTTAGGTGATAAATTATTAAATGAAGATTTTTTACAGCTTAATTTTGCGGATGTTTTTCCAAGTTCTTTTGCCATCATTGGGAATTTTCCTTACAACATTAGCTCTCAAATTTTATTTAAAATTTTAGAAAATAGAAACCAAGTACCAGAAGTGGTTGGCATGTTTCAGAAAGAAGTTGCCGAACGTTGTACCGCTAAACCAGGAAGTAAAGTTTATGGAATTTTGAGCGTTTTTTTGCAGGCTTATTTTAAATGTGAATATTTATTTACTGTTAAAGCAGGAGTTTTTAATCCTCCACCAAAAGTGCTATCGGCTGTTATTAGGTTAACCAGAAATGAAATCAAGGAATTAAGCTGTGATGAAAAATTGTTTTGGCAGGTTGTAAAAGCAGGATTTAATCAGCGAAGAAAAACTTTGAGTAATGCTTTATCAGGAGTGATTCCGAAAGAAAAACAAGGCGATGAAGAAGTTTGGACTTTAAGAGCGGAAAGATTGAGTGTAAAAGATTTTGTGGAGTTGACAAATAGCATCTCACAAAAGTTAGTAATGTAAATTGCATATATCTATTAGAAAGATTGAATTAAATAAATGAAAAAAATATTAATAGTTGATGATTTACACCCAGCTTTTAAAATAGCAGCGGAAGAAATGGGTTTTTTTGTGGATGACTGTCCGCTCATCAAAAAAGAAGAAGTTTTAGCCATTTTAAAAGATTATGTAGGCTTAGCTATTCGCACAAAGTTTAGGGTTGATAAAGAAGTGATTGATGTTGCGCCGCAATTAAAGTTTGTTGCCAGAGCTGGTGCCGGTATGGATAATATTGAAGTGGCTTACGCTGATGAAAAAAATATCCAACTGATAAATGCACCAGAAGGCAACAGAGATGCTGTTGGCGAACATTGTGTTGGTATGCTACTTTCTTTAATGAATAATTTTAGAAAAGCAGACGCTGAAATAAGAAATGGTGTTTGGGAAAGAGAAGGAAACCGTGGTTATGAGCTTATGGGTAAAACCGTTGGTATTATAGGATACGGGAACAACGGAAGCAGTTTTGCTAAAAAGCTAAAAGGCTTTGATGTTAAGGTTTTAGCTTATGATAAGTATAAAACTGGTTTTTCTGATGAGTACGCAACCGAAGCCAGTATGGAAGAAATTGTGAAATTTAGTGATATAGTTAGCTTTCATATTCCGTTAACTAGAGAAACTAAACAAATGGTAAATGATGAATATTTACTGCATTTTAGAAAGCCAATTTTCTTTATAAATGCTGCAAGGGGCGAGATTGTTAGTACAAAAGCAGTTTTAAAAGCAATTGAGGCAGGTAAGATTTTGGGTGCTGGTTTAGATGTATTGGAAAAAGAAAAATTCCCGGTTTTAGCCGATACAGACTTTTATAATGAATTGGTTAGTAACCCAAAAGTTCTTTTAACACCACATGTTGCTGGCTGGACTTTTGATTCGTACCGTAAAATATCAGAAGTTTTAGCAGAGAAATTGAAAAATTTGGAAATATAATATCAAATTTTATATCTTCGTAAAACAAGGAACAAGACTATGTATGCGAAAAGCAGATATAGTCTTGTTTGTTTTTTAGAGCTTGGCCATTGCCGGGCTCTTTTAGTCAATAAACATAAATAATAAGGAAAAAGATGTCAGATGTAGCTTATTTTACCAAAGAAGGTTTAGAAAAACTAAAAGAGGAATTACATTATTTAAAAACAGAAGGTAGAAAAAAAATATCTGCAGCAATTGCAGAAGCAAGAGATAAAGGAGATTTATCTGAAAATGCTGAGTATGATGCTGCAAAAGAAGCGCAAGGTTTACATGAAACAAAAATTGCACAATTAGGCAATATTTTAGCTTCTGCAAGATTAATTGACGAGTCTAAATTAGATACTTCTAAGGTTTTAGCTTTATCTATAGTTACCATTAAAAATATTAAAAACGGTGCTAGTATGACTTATCAGTTGGTTTCTGAAAACGAAGCTGATATGAAAACCGGAAAAATTTCTGTTAAATCTCCCATTGCAAAAGGTTTGTTAGGTAAATCTGTTGGTGATGTTATTGCCATTGATGTACCTGCTGGCAAAATGGAGTTTGAAGTTTTAGAGATTAGTAGATAGTATTGATGAGTTTGTTAAGTCATTGGTTCATTAGTTATTAGGGCTTCTGAAGTTCATTACGCATTATTTATTAAGTCATTATTTAACAAATACTAATGAACCAATGAACCTCATTTTCACAAAGCAAATACTAACGAACCAATGACCTCATCGCTACGAGATAAATACTATTGAACAAAACAGCCACAAAGCGAGTTACTAATGACTTAATGAACTTAATTTAACTAACAAACCATGTCGAGCATATTCAGTAAAATAATTTCAGGAGAGATACCGGCCCATAAAGTTGCCGAAACAGAAGATTTCTTAGCATTTTTAGATATTAGTCCGTTAAGAGAAGGACATGTTTTGGTTATACCAAAGCAAGAGGTTGATTATATTTTCGATATTGAGGATGAAACTTATGCTGGCTTAATGATTTTTGCAAAGGTTGTAGCTAAAGCAATTAAAAAAGCTATACCTTGTAAAAGAGTGGGAGTGGCTGTAATTGGTTTAGAAGTTCCTCATGCGCATATTCATTTAATTCCCATAGATAACATAACAGATATAGATTTTAGCCAACCTAAGCTAAAATTAACAGAGCAAGAGCTTAGCGAAGTTGCTTTAAGAATTTTAGCAGCGTTTTAGCCATCTATTTAAAACAATTAAAAATTCCTGTTCTAAACAAATAGGATTTTTTTGTAAAAAAGTCTCTAAAAAAAATCCCCTTGATTATTAAACCAAGGGGATTTTTTAAATCAGAAAATTTAATTAGCTCATTTTAAGCTTTTTCTGAATATCGTGAACGTAGGTTTTAAACTTTTTGTCTGTATCAATTAAATCTTCTACGGTTTGGCAAGCATAAATAACTGTTGAGTGATCTCTGCCTCCAAAAAATGCACCGATTGATTTTAGTGAAGTTTTAGTATGGCTTTTTGCTAAATACATAGAAATTTGACGAGCTTGTACAATCTCTCTTTTACGAGTTTTAGATTTTACCATCTCAATAGGAACTTCAAAATATTCACAAACTAATTTTTGGATATACTCCATTGAAATTTCTTTGCTTGTGTTTTTAATAAAGTTCTTTAACATTTGTTTAGCTAACGCTAAATCAATTTCTTTCTTGTTTAAGGTAGATTGCGCCAATAAAGAAACCATTGCGCCTTCAAGCTCTCTAACGTTGTTGTCTATGTTGTGTGCAACATATTCAATCACATCATTAGGTAACTCAATACCGTCTTGATACATTTTCTTTTTCAAGATAGCCATACGAGTTTCAATATCTGGTACTGATAAATCAGCAGATAAACCCCATTTGAATCTCGATAGCAATCTTTCTTCTAAACCTGCTAAATCTTTAGGAGCTTTATCAGAAGTTATAATTAATTGCTTACCAGACTGGTGTAAATGGTTAAATATGTGGAAGAAAATATCTTGAGTTTTTTCTTTACCTGCAAAGTTGTGTACATCATCCATAATAATGATATCCATTGCTTGGTAAAAATTAACAAAATCGTTAATGGTATTGTTTTTTAAAGAATCAACAAATTGCTGACAAAATTTCTCGCAAGAAACATAAATCACCAATTTATCTGGCATGGTCCTTTTAACCTCGTTACCTATTGCTTGTGCTAGGTGAGTTTTACCTAAACCAACACCACCATAAATCATTAATGGGTTAAAAGAAGTGCCACCTGGTTTTGCCCCAACGGCGTAACCTGCAGATCTTGCTAAACGGTTACAATCACCTTCAATAAAATTCTCGAAAGTATAGTTTGGGTTTAACTGCGGATCTACTTGTAGTTTTTTTAATCCGGGTATTACAAACGGGTTTTTAATGTCTTTATTCAATGCAACAGGCATTGGGATAGATTGATTTTTCCCTTCTGCGCCGTTTCCACTTGATGGTAAATTTGTAGTATAAGGTTTTTGTGATGATGATTTCTCAACAACTATATTGTATTCTAACCTACCAACGTCTCCTAATTGCTTTTTTACTGTTTTTCTAAGTAAGCCGACATAATGTTCTTCAAGCCACTCGTAAAAAAATAAACTTGGCACCTGAATGGTTAAAATACTTTCTTCCAGTCTTAACGGAATAATAGGTTCGAACCAAGTTTTAAAACTCTGGGTCGGAATATTATCCTTTATAATTTGGAGACAGTTTTCCCAAACACTTGTACAAGTTTTTTCCATATAAATTATTCTAAAATACTGATATTTAATGCGATCGGATGACGGCGGGGATGCCTAATTCCGAGCATCGAAGATTGAAAAAAAAATCGACTTAAAAAATTAAAAATTAAAATTATTTTCAATTACCTCAATTGCAGAGTTGTAGGTTACTTTTTTATTTTTTGCCTTAGAAAAAATAAAATCTATCCTCCCTAAATTTATACCAGCAAACCCAACTTGGTTCACTAAAGTTTCTTGTCCGTTTTTATTTACCACACTTTCTGGGGCGCTTAAAAATGTATGGGTATGTCCTCCAATTATTAAATCTGTATGATAAGTGCTTTGTGCCAAAACAATATCAGAAACCTTGTTTTCTTTATATTTAAAGCCTAAATGAGATAAGCAAATTACTAAATCGCATTTCTGATTAAGCTTTAAAAAATTTTCCATTTCTAAGGCTTTTGCAATAGGATTTAAGTATTTAGTATTGCCATATTGTTGCGAGTTTACCAAACCATTTAGCTCTATTCCAAGACCATAAACACCAATCTTAATTCCGTCTTTATTGAAGATTTGATAGCCCTTAGATTTGCCTTCCATTGGGGTGTCTATAAAATCATAATTGGCATTTAAAAAAGGGAAATTTGCATGTGGTAATTGTTTTACAAAACCTTCTATGCCGTTGTCAAAATCATGGTTACCCATGATGCTTGCATCATAGCCCATCATGCTCATTATTTTGATTTCTAATTCGCCTCCATAAAAGTTAAAATAGGGTGTTCCTTGAAAAATATCACCAGCATCTAACAGTAAAATATTTTTCTCTTCGCTTCTGATTTTATTAATTAAAGTCGCCCTTGGCGCAACACCACCTTTACCTGCATTTCTTGAGCCATCCATAGGGAATGGGTCAATTCTGCTATGGACATCGTTGGTATGTAGTATGGTTAATTTTGTAAAATCATCTTTTGCAAAAACACTATCGCTTTTAAAGCCTAATGCTAATAAAGCTGCTCCGGTTAAACCGCTTTTTAAAAAATTACGTCTATTTAATTGTGATTCTTCCATCTTTAACAGGATTTAATGTTTCGCCAGCTTTTTGTTTTTTCTCTAAATATTGAAATAAGGCATCTCTTAACTTATAAGTTAAATCTGTACGGGCAATTGCTTTATTAAAAATAGCCCCTCCATCGCCTCCGTTAGCCATATAATCGGAAGTTAAAACGGTGTAGTTTTTTGTAATATCAAATGCGACTCCATTGATACTAATATCTATAGCTTTTTTATTATCGATGGTGAATTTTGCCCCAGAAATGGGGTCTCCACCACCTTCAGCAAGGTAGTTAAAAAAAGCTTGTACATCTTCTCCTTTAAAAGTTACCAAAGTAAAAGCGTTTTCAAAAGGCATGAGTTCAAATATTTTATAACGATAAATATTGCCTTTAGGCAAAGGAATTCTTAAGCCACCGTAGTTGGTATAAGCAAAATCGAATTTAATATTCCAATCTTTGGCACTTTGATACATAGCATCAGCAAAAAAATTATTTAAAGGACCTTCAGGTTGTGCTTTTTGTATCTCTTTACTGCTTACAACCACAACATCATTCATCATAGAGTCTAACTTTTGTTTGTATGGTTGGTAGTAAGAAGTTATAGCAACATCTGGTTTTATTTCTTCTGATATTGGATAGAGCTGCTTTTTTGTTTCCGTTAATTGTAGTTTCGGACTACATGCAGCTAATAACGCAACGGCTATTATTCCGGTTAAAAATTTAAATTTTCGCATTTTGTTATTTGAAATTTATGTTTTTTGTACTGTGGGTTCTATGTGTTAAAAATTTTCATTTGTTGTAAACGTTATAATGTTTTGTGGTTATTTTTTTCTCCCGCAGATTTCGCAGATTGGCGCAGAATTTTTGCAATTCAAAAAATTTTTTTCTCTGTGTTCTTCGCGTTCTCCTGTGGTTAATAAATCTTTTAATACTCCCCAAAAACCTCTCTAAGCGTATCTGCAATTTCGCCTAAAGTTGCATATTCTTCAACAGCAGATAAAATTAACGGCATTAAGTTATCGTTACCTTTTGCCGCAGTTTTTATTGCCGCTAGTTTTTCCGAAACTTTCTCGTTATTTCTTTCTGCTTTAAGCTGATTTATTTTTTCTATTTGTGATATACGAATGCTATCATCAACTCTAAAAACTTCTGGGTTTACTTTTTCTTCGGCAGTGTATTTATTTACACCAACAATAATTTGTTCACCACTTTCTATATCTTTTTGGTATTGATAAGCTGCCGATGCAATCTCATTCTGGATATATCCTTGCTCAATAGCTAACACAGAACCACCAATAGCATCTATTTTATCAATGTATTTTAGTGCTGCTGTTTCCATATCATCTGTTAAAGATTCTATAAAAAATGAGCCAGCTAAAGGATCTACTGTTTGTGTAACGCCACTTTCGTAAGCAATAATTTGTTGTGTTCTTAAAGCTATAGATGCGGCTTGTTCTGTTGGTAAAGACAAAGCTTCATCAAAACCATTGGTATGTAAAGATTGTGTGCCACCTAAAACTGCAGCCATTGCTTGGTTGGTAACCCTAACAATATTATTTATGGGCTGTTGTGCTGTTAATGTAGAACCACCAGTTTGTGTGTGAAAACGAAGTTGTTGCGCTTTTAAATCTGTAGAACCTAGTTCCTTAGTTATGTTTGCCCACATTCTTCTGGCTGCTCTAAACTTAGCAATCTCCTCAAAAAAGTTGTTGTGGCAGTTAAAAAAGAAAGATAATCGTTTAGAAAAAACATTGATATCTAACCCTTTATCTAAAGCAGCTTTTAAATAGGCTTTGCCATTAGCCAAAGTAAATGCCAGTTCTTGCACCGCCGTAGAACCTGCTTCCCTAATATGGTACCCAGAAATTGATATGGTATTCCATTTTGGTAATGAGTTACTGCAATATTCAAAAACATCTGTAATTAAACGCATAGATGCTTTTGGAGGATAAATATAAGTTCCTCTTGCAGCGTATTCTTTTAAAATATCGTTTTGGATGGTACCAGATATTTTAGATAAATCTGCACCTTGTTTTTTTGCTAAAGCAATATACATGGCTAATAATGTTGATGCTGTTGCATTAATAGTCATAGAAGTAGTGATGTTTTCTAATTGAATACCATCAAACAACTCTTCCATATCTTTTAAAGAATCTATGGCAACTCCAACTTTCCCTACTTCGCCTTCTGCTAAATCATGGTTACTGTCATAACCTATTTGTGTAGGTAAATCAAAAGCTACAGAAAGTCCGGTTGTACCTTGTTTTAATAAATAGTGATAACGCTTGTTAGATTCGGCCGCTGTTGAAAAACCAGCATACTGTCGCATAGTCCACAACCGGCCACGGTACATGTCTTTTTGTATCCCACGGGTAAATGGAAACTCGGCAGGCAATTCTTCCATCGGCCTGCAAGTAGTGTAAACCTTTTTAATTTCTATACCAGATGATGTTTTAATTTTATTTTCAGACATGTAAAATAGTTAAAGCTCTTGAATTTCATTTCGCATTACTTGCAAAGCTAAATCGTACGGATTTTCTTCAAGACCTTCTAATTTAGCGAAAATGATTTTACTTAATTCTACTGCTGAGGCTTCAGGATGTAAATTTGTTACAGCATGTTTAACAATACTTAAGGTATCTTCTTTTACTCTGCTAATAATATTCCACGCTGTTGTACTTATATAAAGTTGCTGAGAGATATTGTGTTGGTACTCTGCCCTAATTTCTGAAATAATAGCACTCTGAATTTCTCTGGCCGTCATGCCAGGTTGGTGCAAGCGTATTAATAAATTTGAAGGATTTATACGATCAATAAAAAGTGTTAAACGCTCATAAGCTTGCAGTTTTAAAGGTAAAATATCTTTTACTACTAAGGTTTTATACTCTAATTCTTTTAAATTATAGTAAGTATCAAACTGATTTTTTAAAAGAAAATAAGCTGCAAAAAAGACAAATAAACCTGAAAGGGTATATTTTAAGACATCTAAAAAGAAAACAGAAATATCCATTATGTATTGTAAGTTATTGGTAATAAAATTTTAATAAAAAACAAAAATCTACATTTTGCCTTATATTTGTATTAAATAATTTGTTTATGAGCACAGCAGTAGAAACAGCAGCACCAGTAAGTTTAACCGAAGGTGCAAAAAAAGAAGTTAAAAAGTTAATGTCACAGCAAGAATTAGATGCAACATTTGGTTTACGTTTAGGCGTTGAAGGAGGTGGTTGTTCTGGAATGACTTATGTTTTAGGTTTTGACCAAATAAAAGAAGGAGATAGTGAGTATGATATTGATGGGATTAGGGTTTTTATGCACAAAGCCCATGGCTTATACCTAGCCGGTATGCAAGTTGATTTTCAGCAAGGCTTAAACGCCCGAGGATTTGTTTTTAATAATCCAAATGCCAGCAGCACTTGCGGTTGTGGTACCAGCTTTTCTGTTTAAATTTTATTTTTGATTAATTATATAAGATGCTAGTCTTTTTTAAGACTGGCATTTTTTGTTTAAAAGCATTTTTTGAATTCAAATCATTGATGTAAAATAATTTGTAATTTTTTGTTCAATTTTAAAATATTCGGCATACTTTTTATTTGACAAATAACAATCAATATTTGTAAATTTTAAATTGTTATATGTTAGTTGTTTTAGCGCTTTTAAAGAATTTAACTTTCAAACTTTCTGTTTGGGCTTTTAGTATTTTTATCATCTTTTTCAATTGTTAAGGCTAATTTATAATGTTTAAACATTTGTAAATAAAATAAACTTCTTGGCTTTAATCTTCGGCTAAATATCTAATTGGTTTTCCGCAACCAATTTCTCATCCACTTTAATAAATCAACCCTTTTCTTATACATCCAGTCAATTTTAATTTAATTAACTTTATTGAGTTCTGTTTTTTGAAATAAAAATGTAACAAAAGGTAGCGAGTAATTGTCTTACCGTATATTTGCTTTATTTAGCCCTCAATTACCCTGCATGGATAATATAGAAATTGTAAAAGTTGCATTGCAATCTATCAAAAGTAACAAGTTAAGAACTTTTTTAACAGCCTTAATTATAGCTATTGGTTTGATGGCTTTGGTAGGTATTTTAACCTCAATTGATGCCATTAAAGGTTCATTAAATAATACTTTTTCAAGTATGGGCGCAAACTCTTTTACCATACGTAACCGCGGTACAGGTATAAGGATTGGAGGTAATGGAAGCAGGCCCAAACGTTGGCCAGTAATTACTTACAGGCAAGCTATTGATTTTAAAGAACGTTATACAGTACCTTCTATGGTTTCTGTTAACACGTTTGCATCTTTTGCCGCAACTGTAAAATATGGTAACGAAAAAACCAACCCTAATATTTCTGTTTTAGGAGCAGATGCAGCTTATATTTATACAGGAGGCTATAAAATTGCAGAAGGACGTAATTTTTCTAACAGTGAAATGGAGTTTGGTGCAAGCGTAGTTATTATTGGAGACGAGATTAAACAAAAGTTTTTTAAGAATGAAAGTCCAGTTGATAAAACCATAACCATTGGTTCTAATAAGTTTAGGGTAATTGGTGTTTTTGAAGCAAAAGGCTCTAGCATGGGTTTTGGTGGCGATAAAGTTTGTGTAATTCCTATTGTTAGAGGGCGGCAAATTATGACCAGTAGTAACCCAACTTATACCATTTCTGTAATGGTTACAGACCCTACTCAAATGGATTATGCATCTGGAGAAGCAACAGCCCTAATGAGGAAAATAAGAACTTTAACCATACAAGAAGATAGTAATTTTGAAATTACTAAAAGCGATGCCATTGCCGAAACCTTAATTAGTAATTTAAAGTTCGTACAAATTGCAGGTATAGCTATAGGTTTAATCACTCTTATTGGTGCGGCTATAGCATTAATGAATATTATGATGGTTTCTGTAACAGAACGTACCCGCGAAATTGGAGTACGTAAAGCAATAGGTGCAAACCCAAGTTTAATACGTAAACAATTTTTATACGAAGCCATTGTAATTTGTTTATTAGGTGGTGGTGTTGGTATATTTTTAGGTATTGTTATGGGTAATTTATTAGCGGTAGCCATGGGTGCTGCCTTCTTAATTCCTTGGTTATGGATATTTATTGGTTTGGTAGCTTGTGTTGGTACAGGTTTAGCATCTGGGATTATTCCAGCATCTAAAGCTTCTAAATTAGATCCTATTGATGCTTTACGCTATGAATAAAAGCTAATAATTTCTTTTTTATTCTTTGCTGTATTTGTAGATGATTATTTTGCATAGATGAAAAAAACATATTTACTATTATTTTCTTTTCTATTAATAGTTATCACAGTTAAGGCACAAAACTTAGCTACTCAATTAAAAACTGCTTATGCTGCTTTTGCTAAAACCGATGCACTCAAATATGGTAGCGTTTCTTTTACGGTTTTAGATTCAAAAACTGGAACGTTAATATTTGGCGAGAAAGAAAATACCGGATTAGCAACTGCCTCAACTTTAAAAACCATTACATCTGCCACAGCTTTAGAATTATTAGGAGAAGATTTTACCTTTAAAACCGAAGTATTTTATAGTGGAGAAATTGTTGAAGGAATACTAAATGGAGATTTAATAATTAAAGGCGGTGGAGACCCGACTTTAGGAAGTGAACGTTGGGACAAAACAAAGAAACTCCAAATCCTCAATAAAATATTATTTAGCTTACAGCAAAAAGGTATTAAAATAATTAAGGGAAATATCATTGCTGATGCTTCTGCGTGGGACACACAATCTTTACCCACAGGTTGGATATGGCAAGACATAGGCAATTATTATGGTGCCGGAACATCTGCTTTATGCTGGGGAGAAAACCAGTTTGATCTTAATTTTACACCAGGTAAAACCTTAGGCTCGGCTGTAGAAATTGGTGATATAAGTAAAACTTATCCTTTCTTAAAGTTTGTAAATGAAATAACCACTGGTAAATATGGATCTGGTGATAATGTTTATGCATATTCTGCACCTTATACCAATCTAATTTATTTAAGAGGTACTTACGGAATTGATTTGAAGAAGGAAATTGGATTATCATTACCAGAACCCAGCTTGGCAATGGCTCATGATGTTTCCGAATTTTTAAAAGGCAATGGATATGAAACTAAATTTATCCAATCGGTAAGAGTTCCGTCTAATATTAAAGATGTAAAACCTCTTCTTACCATTACATCGCCACCGTTAAGGGAAATTATTTATTGGTTTAACAAAAAAAGCATCAATTTATTTGGAGAGCAATTCATCAGAACTTTAGGGGCTAAATTGGGGCAAAATGCATCTACAATTGAAGGGTTAAAGGTTTTAAAAGATTTTTGGAAAACAAAAGGAATTGATCCAGAAACCTTAAATATTTATGATGGAAGTGGTCTTTCGCCGGCAAATAGGGTAAATAGTTTAACAATGGCTAAAATATTAGCGTACGCTAACCAGCAAAAATGGTTTAAAACTTATTATGATAGTTTTCCGCTATATAACAATCAAAAAATGAAAAGCGGAACAATAGCCAATGTTTTAGGATATGCAGGTTATGCAGGCCAAGAAAATAATATTTGCTTCTCTCTAATAATCAATAATTATTCGGGCAGCGCAGCTCAAATGAGGCAAAAAATGTATACGCTGTTAAATACTTTAAAATAATTAAAGTATAATTTTAAAAGTTGCCCCCTTATTTTCTCCATCACTAAAAGCCAAAAGCTGACCGTTTAATTGGTTAATGGTTCTTTTACAAAGGTGTAAACCTAAACCAACAGAAGGTTCTTTTTCGGTACCTTCTCGGCCTACATTTCTTGCATCTTTAAATATATTTTTGCTATAAGCTTCAGAAAAACCAATTCCCTTATCTTCTACTATAATCTCTATATGATTATCTTTTTTGAGAGTGCTAATTTTAATTTCTTGCCCTCTGTAAGAAAATTTTATAGCGTTAGAAATTAAATTCTGAACAACTAATGCTATTTTATTTTTGTTTTTATTGCTTGTAATTTTCTCTTCTGTTAGGTTTAACGTTACTGTAATGTTCTTTTTAGCAACAGCTAAATTTGTTACTTCAAGTTCAGTTTTAACCAATTCATTTACATCAAAAGGAGCGTTTTCTAGCTGTTTTAAATCGGTATTCACCATTAGTTGCACCAGTAATTCGCTCAAATTTTGTAATTGTAATTTTGTGATAGATTCAATTTTATCAACATAAATAATATCGCTCTCTTTATCAATACGTATCAATTCGCAAAAACCCAAAATTTGATTAAGCGGAGTTCTTAAATTGTGCGAAACTAAAGTTGTAATTTCTTGTTTCTTTAATATGAGCATCTAAAAAAGTTATCGTTTTTTGAAGCGAATGCATTAAAACGCCAACTTCATCTTTGTAAATTGTAGGTAATTGCGGTAGGTGGCTGTTGTTTAAATAGTTGTTTAAAGCATTTTTACTAATATTTAGTGGTTTAAGTAAGCCGTTTAATATATATAAAGTAATTGTTGTGGCAATTAATGTAAATACTAATGCTATTATAAATATTAAACTTTTTGAAATTTCAGTAGATGGACTATTAATTAACAGTATAATTAAACTAATTAACGGAATATGAATACCTATAAACGCTACAAAAAGAAATTTTAGACTATAATTGTTTTTTATTACTGGTATTTTGGAAAGCGTGTAGTATATATTACTCATATTTAAAAGTGAAATTGTTTTATTATTACGTAATTGATGGATTTATGGTTGTATATTTTTTTATTTTGATAAATGCCTAAAGCTATCATAGTTGGAGCAGGTTTAGCTGGAATTGCAAGTGCGATAAGATTATCCATTAAAGGTTATGAAGTTGCCGTTTATGAAGCTAATGATTATGCGGGGGGTAAACTTTCTGATTTTAAACAGGGAGATTTTAGGTTTGATGCAGGGCCAAGCTTATTTACCATGCCCCAATATGTTGACGAATTATTTGAATTAGCCGGAAAAAACCCTAAAGATGATTTTGAATATGAAAAATTGGATACAATTTGTAAATATTTTTGGGATGATAAAACCACATTAACCGCTTTTGCCGATGTTGATAAATTTGCAACAGAAGTTGAAGAAAACACAAAATCTGATGCTAAAGAGTTAAAAAACTTTTTAAAAAAGAGCGAGACAATTTATGATATCACTCACGAAGTTTTTTTAGAAAAGTCGCTGCATTTATTAAACACTTACACCAATACCAATACCGCAAAATCGTTTTTAAGATTTGGAGAAATTGATGCTTTTAGAACAATGGCAAAAGCAAACCAATCTTTTTTTAAAGATGATAAAATGGTACAATATGCCAACAGATTTGCTACGTACAACGGTTCAAACCCATACAAAGCACCTGCAACCTTAAATATTATTCCGCATTTAGAACAAAATTTTGGCGCTTATTTTCCAAAAGGAGGAATGTACGCTATTACAAAAAGTTTGGTAAAATTGGCTGAAGATTTAGGTGTTGTTTTTAAATATAATATAATTGTTGATGATATTGTTGTAGAAGATAAAATAGTAAAAGGCATTAAGGTTAAACAACAATTTATAGCTGCTGATGTAGTTATCTCTAACATGGACGTTTACTTTACTTATAAAAAGTTATTAAAAGATCAAAAGCAACCGCAACAAATTTTAAAACAAGAGCGCTCTAGTTCTGCCTTAATTTTTTATTGGGGTATAAAGCAAGAATTTAAACAACTAAGCCTGCATAATATTTTCTTTAGTAATAATTATAAGCAAGAGTTTGAAGCTATATTTAAAGATGAAAGTATTTGTAATGACCCAACAGTTTATGTAAACATAAGTTCAAAGTATCATATAGAAGATGCACCAAAAGGCTGCGAAAATTGGTTTACAATGGTAAATGTACCCAACAATACTGGCCAAAATTGGGAGACTTTAATTGCCGAAACTCGTAAAAACATCATCAAAAAACTGAATAAAAATTTAGAGGTAGATTTAGAAAATCTGATAGAAAATGAAAGTATTTTAGATCCTCGAACCATAGAAAGTAAAACATCATCATTTAGAGGTTCTTTGTACGGCACAAGTTCAAACAATCAGTTTGCAGCTTTTTTGCGGCATGCTAATTTTAGCAAACAAATAAAAAACTTATATTTTGTAGGTGGTAGTGTGCATCCAGGAGGTGGCATTCCTTTAGCATTATTATCTGCAAAAATTGTTGCGGATATGGTGAAGGAGCATTAAAACAGATGACTTTCTTTTTTAACCTAAAACAAAACCAAATGATTAAATTAGCTATTTAATAAAAAATGATTAAACCAAAGTCTAATAAAATAATTTACACCTTTTTTTCTTGGTATATAGAGAAAATTATTAAAAAAGATTTTTCGGGTTTTGATTTTAACAAGGTGGAGTTTAGCAAAGAAAAATCTATTCTTTTATTGGCAAATCATTTTAGTTGGTGGGATGGTTTTTTGCTTTTCCACTTAAATAAAATTTATTTTAAAAAAAACTTTCATGTAATGGTATTAGAGGATACAGCTAAAAAAGTTAGTTTTTTAAAGTATTTGGGGGCATTTAGTATTCAAAGAAATGCTAAAAGTTTAATAGAATCTTTAGATTATGCCGGCAAACTTTTAGACAAGCCAGATAACTTGGTTTTGATATTTCCACAAGGAGAATTATATTCATCACATTCAAAAACTGTTAATTTTGAAAAAGGAGTTTCAAAAATCATCAATGCATCAACCAAAGGCTTCGATTATCTTTTTGCCGTTATATTAACAGATTATTTTGATCAGCGTAAAGCAAGTATTAAAATATTTTTAGAAAACTGGGAAGCACCAGAGTTTACAAGCTTGCAAGTATTAAAAAGTGCTTTTAATAAGCATTATGAAAATGCTAAAAAGCTACAATCAGAAATTAAAGTTTAAGCATGCTCTACTTTTTTTACATCATATTTTTCTTCCTGATTTTAAGATTTACAGTTACCCTTTTTAACTTTATATCAAACCCAAAATTAACACGTTCGCCAGTTAATTTTACTGATTTAGTATCCATACTTATCCCAGCCAGAAACGAAGAAGAAAATATTTTAAACCTTCTGCAATCTATAAAAAACCAAAACTATAAAAATATTGAAGTATTTATTTTAGATGATCAATCTGATGATGATACATTTAAACTTTGCAGCCAATTTTGCGAAAAAGAAACAAACTTTACAGTTTTAAGAGGCGAAGATTTGCCAAAAGATTGGTTAGGAAAAAACTATGCTTGCCATCAATTGGCTGCAAAAGCTAACGGTAAATATTTACTTTTTTTAGATGCAGATGAAGAAATAAAAGATGGCTTAATACACAATGCACTTTACCGTATGCAAATAGGCAAATTAAGCTTGCTAAGTTTGTTTACCAACCAAATTACTGTTACCGTTGGCGAAAAAGCGGTGGTGCCTTTAATGCACTTTTTACTGTTAAATTTACTTCCATTAAGGTTGGTGAGGTTATCGCCAATGCCAGCTTTTGCTGCTGCAAGCGGGCAGTTTATGTTGTTTAATGCAGCACATTATCACAAACATCAATGGCATAAATTAGTAAAAAACAAGGTGGTTGAAGATGTGGAAATTATGAAAACAATAAAGCTTGAAAAGCTAAACGGAGAAGCTTTATTGGCAAACGGATACATTTATTGCCGTATGTATAAAAATTATAAAGAATCTGTAAATGGTTTTAGTAAAAATATTTTAGCAGGTTTTGGCAATAGCGCAATAGGTTTAATATTTTACATTATTTTAGTGGTTTTGGGGCCAATTTTTATCTTGTTTTTCTTAAACTTACAATTGTTTTATTTTGCCTTAACTTTAATTATTTTTAGCCGCGTTATGATTTCACTTTTGGCAGGGCAAAATGTACTTACAAACCTGCTATATCACTTGTTTCAAATGTTTAATTTGTTGTTGTTAGCGGTAGTTTCTATAAAAAAATCATTCAATAAATCCATTAGTTGGAAAGGGAGAACAATTAATACATGAAATATCTAGAAAAAGCATCTTTATCAAAAATCTTCATTATCCTGTTTCATATAGTTGGTTTTGTGGGTTTTTCTTTACCACATTTACAAGATTTTTTTATCTCATTAGTGCCGTTTCATTTGTTGTTAATGGCAGGTATTTTAATAGCTAACCAAAAAGAATACAATAAAAACTTTTGGCTAGGCATATCTTTTATTGCTGTTGCTGGTTATTTGGTAGAAGTAGTTGGGGTTGCAACCGGTAAAATATTTGGCTTTTATGTTTATGGGGAAACTTTAGGTTTTAAGTTAGCTAATGTGCCTTTGTTAATAGGCGTAAATTGGGTAATTCTTGTTTTTGCTGTTGGCGCAGTATTAAAAAAATATTTTAAACACATGCGCACCTTAAAATCGGCAGTAGCGGCGGTTATTTTGGTTTTTATAGATTTTTTAATAGAACCAGTTGCGGTAAAATTTGATTACTGGAGTTGGCAAGACAGTTTAATTCCGTTACAAAATTTTATAGGGTGGTTTTTTGTATCGTTTATATTTATGCGTATTTATTACGAATTAGAATTCCGCAAATCAAACCCAGTGGCATTAACTTTAGTAATTAGCCAAATTCTTTTTTTCATAGGTTTGAATCTGACCATGGTCTGACCAAACTTTTCTTATTTTTGTAAAAATAAATATTAATGGAGTACAATTTAAAAGTAACAATAGATCAAGATTCGGGATTTTGTTTCGGTGTTGTTTACGCTATTGATATGGCCGAAGAAATTTTAGCTGATGATGGTTATTTGTATTGCTTAGGCGATATTGTACATAATGATGAAGAGGTTATTAGGTTAAAGAAAAAAGGATTAAGAATTATTGATAATGATGACCTTAAAACTTTGTTTAACGAAAAAGTTTTGATAAGAGCCCACGGCGAAGCACCAGAAACTTACAAAGTTGCTTTAAAAAATAACATTACTTTAATAGATGCTTCTTGCCCGGTAGTTTTGAAACTTCAGAACAGAATAAAAACAACGCATGACGCTAAAGAAAAAGTTTTAATCTTTGGTAAACATGGGCATGCAGAAGTGATAGGTTTACAGGGGCAAACAAATAACGAAGCATTGGTTTTTCAGGATTTGGCCGAGTTGGATAATGTTGATTTACCTAAATCTTTTACTTTATACAGCCAAACAACAAAATCAACTGATAAGTTTTACGAAATTAAAAATGAGTTGCTAGGTAGGGGTTACGATATAAAAGCCAATGATACCATTTGCCGCCAAGTATCTAACAGAGATAAAGAACTGCCTAATTTTGTAAAGAAATTTGATAAAATTGTTTTTGTATCTGGTAAAAAATCATCTAATGGAAAGGTGCTTTACGAGGTTTGTAAAAGACACAACCCTGCAACTTATTTTATTAGCAACGCTAATGATTTAGAAAAAGCAATGTTTAACGTTAGCGATAAAATTGGAATTTGTGGCGCAACATCTACACCAATGTGGCTAATGGAGCAAGTAAAAGAAATTTTAGAAGCTTATTAATAATTTAAAACGAGGTTAATAAATCGTTTTTAAAGAGTAGTTTGTTTTTTTCTTTCAAAAAATTCTATCATTAATTATCACATCAATAAAATTTGAAAAATAAAAAAGGCATATTAATGGCAACACTTATCATTGTATTATGGATGGTAAGTATAACTATGTTAATGCTTTCTGATTTTAGTTTTTTAAACCCACTTTTGTATGTTTTTGTATTGATACAAATGCATTTATATACAGGCTTATTTATTACAGCACATGATGCAATGCATGGTACAGTTGCTCCAAATAAGCCAAAATTAAATCTTTTTTTTGGGCAAACATGCACCTTGCTTTATGCACTTTTCCCTTTTAAAGCTTTATATGCAAAGCACCACGAACATCATGATTTTGTGCATAGCGCTAAAGACCCAGATTACCACGAAGGGAAATTTATAGTTTGGTATTATCATTTTATAAAACAGTATTTAAGTTGGAGGCAGGTAGTTTTAATGGCTATTATTTACAACGTTTTAAAAATTTATTTGCCAGAGAAAAACTTATTAATGTTTTGGGTGTTACCATCTTTATTAAGCACATTACAGCTTTTTTATTTTGGTACATATTTACCGCATAAAGGCGAACATCAAAATATATATCAATCAAATACACAATCAAAAAACCATGTTTGGGCATTTTTTAGCTGTTATTTTTTTGGCTATCATTATGAACATCATCAATCGCCGGGTACACCTTGGTGGAAACTTTGGCAAGTAAAGGAACAAAATTCAAGTACAAATAATGGGTAAAAAAGGTATATTATTGGTAAATCTGGGTACTCCAGATAGTCCGTCAACAGCAGATGTAAGAAAATATCTTGGTCAGTTTTTAATGGACGAACGGGTGATTGATATTAACGCAGTTGGGCGTACGCTTTTAGTTAAAGGAATTATTGTTCCTTTTAGAGGACCCAAATCGGCAAAAATTTATAAAGAAATTTGGACTAAAGAAGGTTCTCCATTACTTATTTATGGGCACAAAGTAAGAGATGAAATTGAAAAGAAATTAGGTAATGATTACCAAGTTGAATTGGCCATGCGTTACCAATCACCATCAATTGAGGATGCTATAGAACGTTTAAAACAAGATAAAGTAGATAGCATTAAGGTTGTTCCTCTGTTTCCTCAATATGCTTCTGCTTCAACAGGTTCTGTACACCAATTGGTAATGGAAATTGTGAGTAAATGGCAAGCTATACCACCCATTAATTTTGTGAGTAGCTATTATGACCACCCCGGAATGATTAAGGTTTTTGCAGATAATGCAAGAAAATATTTAGACCAAAAATGGGATCATATATTGTTTAGTTTCCATGGCATACCACAAAGGCAAATGCGTAAAGCAGATGTTTCTGGCCAACATTGTTTAAAAGTAAATGATTGTTGTGCAACACTTACAGAAAATAATAAGTTTTGCTACTCGGCACAATGTCACCATACAGCCCAATTAATTGCTAAAGATTTGGCTTTAACTCCTCAAGATTATACTTTGTGCTTCCAATCTAGGCTAGGTAACGACCCTTGGATGAAACCTTATACTTCAGATATTTTAAAAGAATTAGCAGATAAAGGAGTAAAACGTATTTTAGTTTTATGCCCGGCTTTTGTAGCAGATTGTTTAGAAACACTGTACGAAATTAGCGAAGAATACCAAGAAGAATTTGAAGAATTAGGGGGCGAAAAAGTACAATTGGTAGAGAGTTTAAACGATAACCCAGCATGGATTGATGCTTTGGAAGATATTATTTTGAATAAGTAGCTGAAGATAATTTTTTGAAATTGTTATAGTTAGTCTATTGGTTTTTGATTATTTATGAAATATAGATGTTAGATTAAAAGCACATTAAAATAGCCCCTAAACATACCTGATATTGGAATGTTTAGGGGTTTTTATTGGATATATGTAAGTTATAAGCAACCTTAACCTATACTAGACTGACTTTATAAAACCAAAAGATTTAAGTCTGTTCTTCTAACCCTTGTTTACTAAATCTTTCATACATTTATATATCAAAATTAGATACGGTTACTATATCAGTTATATCAATGACTAAGTCTGTATTTAAATCCTCTATCTTTTTAACTTTTCCCTCCTCAATATAATCTGAATATACTGATAAATAGTGAGTTGTGAATTTAAACTCTTTTGTTTCAGATGTTCTGTAGCCACTCAATGCTGGAATTATCCTAACATAATTGGAAATTGAGGGGATTGGTAACTCCTTTACCCAAGCGACATAGAATTTTCCGTTGTTGAGGGTAAATTGTAATAATGATTCTTCAACAAATGAATATTTCATCAATATTTCAAATTCATTACCAACGTCTTTAATTGACATTTGAATCCATTTTTTATCGCTCGAAAACTTATTGTATATAAAAGTAAATATCATTGATACTCCAACACTAAACAATGATGTTAAAGCATAAGGTTGTTCAAATGGTGAATAAGAATGTAGAATATTAAATAAATCAGGGGCTACTTGAAAAAATAGAGCTCTAAGTAAATAAGTTGAAATTATTATGCCAATACCCAACAAAACACTCTCAAATATTAATCTTTGCCTATCTAATCTCTGCTGATGAAATTTGAATAAATAGCACCTAGTTAAAAATATCCTGCAACAAGAGGTAAAATGAGGAGATTCAAAGGCATTTACATGCGTTTTAAGTGTCTTCTTTGCCTTTCATTTATCTCTCTTACCACATCTGAATCAAGTAATGCATGAATTGTATTTTTAACTCTGTCTTGTAATAAAAAATCTTTTGTTTCTACGTAAAGTCTACCACTTTTTGTTGACTTAACAATATCTCATATCTGTCCGAACAATTTCCGATTTCGTAAAACGGAATTATTAACTAATTGATTTACAGTTA
>NZ_JBHULV010000022.1:69373-136074 GCF_042684645.1 Pedobacter alpinus | reverse complement strand
AAGCAGAAACTAACATTATGTGAATAACCCTACGATTTTTTACTTTTTTCATGCGTTGACCCTGTATAGCCTCCCACCATTTTTTGTCCGTATCTCCAATTGATGAACCAAAAACACAGATTAGGTTTGCTGAGTTAATATTTTTGGTGAATTCTCTATCAATATTATTCCTATTTGCTCGATTGCAGTCGCTCTTTACAAGAAGCTCTAATATATCAATGTTCTTATGAAAAGATTCGTTTTTGATTTGTGAAATATCATTTACCCCAATTACCATATCATTATCCAAGTATCCGTGGATATGGCTTATGTTTCCTAATTTAATTGGTAAATTGCTTGAATTTTTATTTAATAGTATATTTTTTTGCGTCTCTCCAATAATTTTCTCGATTACTGAGGTGTAATTAAAAGTAAAAATATTTATATTCCATTGATGATTATGCCAGATATTTTTGAAGTCAAGTATAATTTCTTTGTCGGCAGGCAAGAAAACATTTTCTGGGAAACTTAGATAGTCAAAAAACTTCTTCATGTCCTTTTCGCAATTTTCAATCTTTTGTTCTTCTAAATAAAGATATTTCGATAATTCTGAAACTAGGTTGTTGTGGACATCATCAAATTCTTTAGTGCTTTTTAGGCTCTGTGTGTAATTTCCAAGTGCTATTTCCAAATCTGACCAACTATCGTAAGTGCCAGAAATATTTTCTTTTAAATTTAACATTTATATTATCGGAGTTTAAGGATTTGTAATACTGATAAAAATTGTGATAACTCGTTTTTAAATCTAGATTTAGGTCAAACCCATTCCCAATAATGTAAAGTATTTGCATAAAAATTTTAATAAAAATAAATAGTTACGCTCAGTTAAGACTTATAATACCCGAGCGTTATCCGGAAGTGCTAATTTGACTAAATAATTTTAAAAATCACATGATTTCAATAAGTAAACTATAAAAATTCTACCCAAATAAGAATTTTGAGAGTTTTTATTTTTTACAAATGCTAAGAAATTATATACAATTTCATACATTAAGCTAAAGAGTTAACGATTAAAGCGACTTCCTTTTAGCTTTTTTTGACAAAAAGATACAGCGTAATCCACCAGTTGGCTGATAAAACTTCAAAAAAACTACTTACCCAATCAACCCCATAAACCTAAAAACCCACCCCAGCAGCATCAATCAACTCCACCACCATTTTCATCTTCTTTTGAATAATGCTAAAATGATGTTCATCATCAGGGGTAACAAAAGAAATGGCTTCACCTGGGTTTTCGGAACGGCCTGTACGCCCAATACGGTGGATGTAATCTTTTGGCGAGCGTGGCAATTCGTAATTTATTACAAAAGGTAAAAACTGAATATCAATCCCTCTAGCAAGAATATCAGTAGCAACCAAAACCCTTAGTTTTCCTTCTTTAAAATTACTTAATGCTGCTGTTCTGGCAAATTGGCTTTTTTGTCCGTGTATGCCTTTCGCATCAATTTTATGACTTCTCAGTTTTTTAACTACCACATCTGCTTGGTAAACCGAAGACGTAAAAATGAGCACTTGCTGCATATTCTTTGCCTCAATTAAATGCCTTAAAAGTGGGCCTTTTTTCTCTGGCGAAACCGCATAAGCTGTTTGATGAATAAGTGCAACACTATTTTCTTCGGGAGCAATGTTGATGATTAAAGGATCATTTAACATTACTCGTTTAATATCCTCAATATTTGGACTAAGCGTAGCCGAAAAAAGCAGATTTTGTTTCTTTGTTGGCAGTAAAGCTATAATTTCATCCAGTTCGTTTTTAAATCCTAGATTCAGCATTTTATCAGCTTCATCCATCACAAAAGTTTTAACTTGGTTTAGATGTACCGCATTTGAAGAAATTAAATCTAACAAACGTCCTGGTGTAGCAATTAACACGCTTACATTGCTCATGCTTTTCATTTGTACATTTACAGAGGTGCCACCATAAACAGCCATTGTTTTACAAGTAAAAGGTAGCGTTTTACTTAAACTTTCAAATACTTCGTAAACTTGTAAAGCCAATTCTCGGGTTGGAACCAAAACCAACACCGCAATATGTCTGTCTTTCAGTTTAGCTTGCCCTTCTAAATTTGCAAGTATAGGCAATACAAAACTCGCAGTTTTCCCCGAACCTGTTTTGGCAATTCCCAATACATCTTTTTTACTCAATATAGCAGGTATTGCTTGTTCTTGAATTGGATATGGAGATGTAAGGTTGTTTTGTGCAATTGCATCAAGCAAATATTGTGGTAAACCTAGGGAAGAGAATGACATAGTTTTAATTTGAATGGGTAAAGTTAAGATTTCCTTAAGGATTGAATCTAAAGATTACTGTTTGTAGAAAAATTTCTTGAACAATTTATCATTTGGCTTTTAGATTGTACTATCAAAACTTTTAAACGCAAATAATCGGGTTAATTAAAATAATTTTCCAAATCTTTACAAGCATAAAATCACACATTATGTCAAGTCATCATATAGTAAGAGAAAAACAAGAGCCTGCTTTGTTAATTATGGATTTACAACACTTTAACGAGGAATACTTAGGGCAATTGTTAGAATGGTCGCCAATGGTAATGGTGCCTTTGCATCTTTTTGAGAAAGTAGTTTCTTTAGGGATAAAAATTGATACCGTCTTAGCTAAAGAAGACCCTAATTTATTGTATTTTCAAGAACATGTTAAAGTTGTTAGTTGTGATGATGATATTTTAGATTGCGCTTTAAAATACTTAGTTGCCGAAAGATTTCCGGCAATAAACATTATCAGCAATCATTTTAGAGCTAAAGAATATCAGTTTTATGTTGATTTAATTGATATTGTTATTTTTAAAGAAAACCAAAAAATATATCCTATAAAATCTGGTTTTAGTAAATGGAAAGCCGCTAATGAACAGGTTTTTGTTTTGCAGGAAGATTTGGTACATCAGCTTTCCATTTCGGGATTAGAAGAAATTTCAGCTGCTCAATATCAAACAGAAAAAGACGGTTTCTTTAGCTTCACATTTGAGCCTCCTTTTATTTTTATTGCCGAACAACTATGATTTCCATTAATATAGCTGATGCCAACGATTTAGAAACTATACAACAATTGGCTCACGCAATTTGGCCGATTGCATATAAAGATGTAATTAAGGAAGAACAGATTGTTTTTATGTTAAAGCAGTCTTACAGCAAAGAAGCAATAGCTTACCAAGTAAATGAAGGGCATGTTTTTTTAATAATGAAAGAGGATTATACACCAAAAGGTTTTGCAAGTTTTAGTATTACAGAAAAACCTTGGGTTTATAAACTTCAAAAATTATACCTACACCAAAGCTTGCAAGGAAAGGGTGCAGGCAAACTGTTAATTAACGAGGTTGAAAAACAGGTTAAAAATTTAGGTGCAAGCCAATTAATTTTAAATGTAAACAGAGGAAATAAAGCACAATATTTTTATACTAAAATGGGTTATACTATTATTAAAACTGTTGACATTCCTTATTTTAATTATGTATTAAACGATTACATAATGGCAAAAGAATTATAGTTTTTGTCCTCAAAATGCCAATTTGACATTTGAGGTTTAGCTTAGCCAAACACAATCGTCAGATAATAGCAATTTATACACTATTATTTTTTAAAGGAATGCTTTTTGATTATCATTATAAAAAATTAAAAGAAAATGGGACTTATATTATTTGCGGTTGTTGCACTTGCAGGATTTTTAGTGCAATGGAGATTTAAAAGCAAGTTTAAAAAATATTCTGAAATAGCAATTAGCTCTGGTTTTAGTGGAGCAGAAATTGCCAGACAAATGCTTGCAGACAATGGAATTAGTGATGTAGAAATTATTTCTGTTGATGGCCAATTAACAGACCACTACAACCCGGCTGACAGAACAGTAAATTTATCGCCAGATGTATATCATGGACGTAGCATTGCTGCGGCTGCAGTTGCTGCTCATGAGTGCGGACACGCGGTACAACATGCACAAGCTTATTCTTGGTTGCAGTTTAGATCTGCAATGGTGCCAATGGTAGGTGTTGCATCAAACTTGATACAATGGGTTTTAATGATTGGTGTGTTAATGATGATTTTTAGCGGAAATGTAATTGTTTTAGCTGTTGGTGTTGGTGCTTTAGCCATTGTTACTATTTTCAGTTTTGTAACATTACCTGTTGAGTTTGACGCCAGCAGGAGAGCATTAGTTTGGTTACAAACAAAAAAAGGAATTATGCAAACTAGTGTTGAAAACGACCAAGCAAAAGATGCTTTATGGTGGGCAGCTATGACTTACGTTGTTGCAGCATTATCTTCTTTAGCTACTTTAGTTTACTACGCTTCAATGCTTTTTGGAAGAAAAGATTAAATTTTTTTTGTGATAATTTAAACGGGTTGTTTTTTCATGAACAACCCGTTTTTTTATGCCTTATAAATCATTTAAGAAAATTTAGGTGATTCAATAACGCTTAATGGTGTTATTTAAAAGGCTTGCCGAATTATCTAATGAACCTAAATAGTTACTCTGCTAATTACGAATACCATTATTTTTTAAGTTGTTAAGGTTTTGCGTTAGGGATAGCAGTGGAAATCCGTTTTGTTCGCCATATTTGGCGGACAAAAAGATTGTAATGGAAAGCCCGCCCGAACGCCCAAATAACAATTTTAATAATACAACTGGGGTTGATAAGTAGTTTAAAGCTTTAATTCATACGGATATGTAACCCAAAATTTCTTCTTTAATAATCTTTGGGAGTAGATATTAAGAAAATTTTATTCAAAAAAAGAGAGGTTAATTTTCATCAACCTCTCTACTCAAATTATTATAAGTTAAAATTACAAATCAGTGATAGGTTTGTAAACTGGCACTAATGTTTTCATCACTGTCCAGCCTATTAAATAACAAACTGCACAAACAGAAAAAATAATAAAATAACCCGCTTCAATCCCTTCAAAACCCATAAATTTCATATTGGTGTTTTCACTATAATCAAATAAAAGACCCGATCCTTTATTGATAAATACAGATCCTATACCTCCTGCTAAACCTCCAATACCAACAACAGTAGCAATGGCCTTTTTTGGAAACATGTCTCCAACTGTAGTAAAAATATTTGCTGACCATGCTTGGTGAGCAGCACCAGCAATACCGATAATAACTACAGGCAACCAATAAGTTAAATACCCCAAAGGCTGTGCAACCATAGCTAATAATGGAAAAAAAGCAAAAATCAACATTGATCTCATTCTACCAGCGTAAGGATCCATTCCTTTTTTCTCTACAAAATATGTAGGTAACCATCCCCCAATAATAGAAAGTAAAGTTATTGCGTAAAGTATAAAAAGTGGAAAGGCAGCTTCGGCAGAATCCATACCATAAACAGAACTTAAATAAGCCGGTGTCCAGAAAAGGAAGAACCACCAAACGCCATCTGTCATAAATTTACCAAAGGCAAAAGCCCATGTTTGTTTGTGCTTAAAACAATCAGCAAAAGAAACCTTAGCTGATGTTTCTGCAACATAACCAACAAGTTTACTATCAGCAATAATATCTTGGTTAATATAATTTAACTCTGCTGCATTCACTTTAGCTTGTTTTTCTGGTTTTTCATACAAGAAAATCCAAAATCCCATCCAAACAAAACCCAAAGCACCAATTATTAAAAATGCCATTTCCCAACCATAAGCCTTTGCTATAAAAGGGATAGATATTGGCGCAGCTAATGCCCCAACTGTTGCTCCAGCATTAAAAATACTGGTTGAAAAAGCCCTGTCTTTTTTTGGAAAATACTCTGCAGTTGCTTTAATAGCAGCTGGGAAGTTACCCGCCTCTCCTAAAGCCAATACAAAACGGGCAAAAATGAATAAGGTTACACTTACAGACATTACCATACCTGTGTTGTTTGCTAATTTAAGTGCTTCTTTTGAACCCTCAAAGCCTACAAGCCAGTTTCCTGTAACTATACCAGAGGTTGCAATTCCGCAAAATGCGTGTAAACAAGCTCCTACAGACCAAATTCCAATGGCCCAAAGAAAACCTTTTTTAGTATCCATCCAGTCAACAAATCTGCCTGCAAAAAGTAACGAAACCGCATAAAAAAGAGAGAACAAGGCTGTGATATTACCATAATCATCATTTGTCCAGTGAAACTCTGGAGCAATAAAATCTTTCCATGTTAAAGAAAGCACCTGCCTATCTAAGTAATTTATTGTTGTTGCAAAAAACAGAAGTGAACAGACTGTCCATCTGTAACTACTCATTTTTTCTTTCGTCATAATTAGGTTTATTTTATAGATTTTATTACGGCTAATACCTCTTTGGTATTTTTAGCCAATAGCTCATAGTCGCCACCTTCCATTACATCTTTACTAATTAATTTACTGCCCATGCCTACTGCACAAACACCAACTTTAAACCAGCTTGCAATATTTTCTTTACTTAGGTCAACTCCCCCAGTTGGCATAAATAATTGTCCTCTAAATAACTCTTTAATAGAAGCAAGAAATTCTTGACCTAATATATTAGCTGGGAAAATTTTAATTAAGCCGGCGCCGTGTTTCTGAGCCAAGGCTATTTCTGTAGGAGTCATACATCCTGGAATCCATAACAAGCCAGATTTATTAATTAATTCTGCAACTTCTGGAACTACGATAGGGCAAACAATAAAATCTGCACCGGCATCAATAAAATCTTGAGCTTCTGCAGGTGTTTTTATGGTACCAATACCTAACTGTAACTCGGGCATTGTTTTTAAAGCAGCTTCTTTTAATTTTTTAAAGTTAGAAAGCGCTTCTTTTCCTCTATTGGTATATTCAATCACTCTTACTCCAGCATCATAAACTGTTTGTGTAATTTCAATACTTTTTTGTTCATCAGCATGAAAAAATAAAGGAAGCATACCTTGGTCGGTAATTGCTTTTAGAAGCATAGATTTTTTATCCATTTTTTTTAAATTTATTTTGGTTTTATGTTAAAGAGATAACTAAAGTATGGAAATTAAGAGATATTAACCTAATAGTAGGTGTTTTAATTTACGCAATCGTTACCGATGATTTTTGTGCAAAATATCTTTATTAAAGTACTTTAACTGTATTTTTGGTTTCTTTTAAGAAAATTTTATAAAGAATAAACCTAATTTTTCATTTAATAATTTATACCAACAATGTCTAAAAAAGTGGTAACACTGGGAGAAATAATGATGCGATTATCTACTCCCGATTTCAAAAGATTTGTACAAAGTGATTCATTTGATGTAACCTATGGTGGTGGCGAAGCTAACGTAGCTGCTGCATTATGTAACTATGGTTTAAACGGCGTATTTGTTTCTAAAGTGCCTGATACCGCTATCGGACAAGCAGCTATTAACCACCTACGCAGGTATGGTGTTGAAACTAAATATGTGGCAAGAGGTGGTAACAGATTAGGAATTTATTTCTTAGAAACTGGTGCTTCTATGAGAGCTTCTCAAGTAGTTTATGATAGGGCTGATGCTTCTATTTCTGATGTTGATGCTGCTGAATTTGATTGGGATGCAATTTTTGAAGGTGCAGATTGGTTCCATACTACTGGTATTACACCAGCATTGAGCGATAAAGCTGCTGCTTTAACTTTAGCTGCTTTAAAAGCTGCAAAGGACAGAGGAATTACTACTAGTATTGACTTAAACTACCGTAAAAAATTATGGAGCAAAGAAAAAGCTAGAAAAGTAATGACAGAACTTTGTGCTTATGTTGATGTTTGTATTGGTAACGAAGAAGATGCTGATACAAGTTTAGGTTTCCAAGCTGGCGATACTGATGTAACTAAGGGCGAGTTAAACTTAGACGGTTTTAAAGATGTTTGTAAGCAAATGAAAGAGAAATTTAATTTCAAATACATTGCTTCTACTTTAAGAGAAAGCTATAGCGCATCTGATAACGGATGGAGTGCATTAGTTTACGATGGAGAAACTTTCCACCACACTAAAGAATACAAAGTACGTATTGTTGACCGTGTTGGTAGTGGTGACTCTTTTGCAAGTGGTTTCATTTATGGTTTAGTAACAGGAAAATCAATGGCTGATGCTGCTGAATTTGGCGTTGCAGCTTCTGCAATTAAACACACTATCCCAGGAGATTTAAACCATGCTACAAAATCTGAAGTTGAAGGTTTAGTAGGTGGTGATGGTTCTGGTAGAGTTCAGAGATAATTTTAGTTCATTGAGTTGAATTAGTTCATTAGTCATTAGTTGAATTAGGCTAATCAACATGATATAAAAAAGTTCATAGTCTTTTGATTATGAACTTTTTTAGGATTTTGAGGGATTTTAAATTAAATCTCCAAAACTGATGAACTAAATTGCCACAAAGAAAAATACTAATGAACCAATAAACTAACCTTACCACAATACAAATACTAATGAACTAACTTTACCACAAGGCAAAATACTAATGAACCAATGCCTAATAAACTAATCTTACCATAAAACAAGAACTAACAAACCAACAATCTAACCACCTAACAAACTAAAAATATGATTATAGATACTTTAGCCAACGCAGATAAATACACAAGTGTACACCCATTATTTGCACAAGCATTTGAATACATTAAAAACACAGATTTAGCTGCAATTGAAGTAGGTAAATATGAAATTGCTGACGGTTTAAAAGCCATTGTTTCTAGTAAAGTTGGAATGACGGCACAAGAATCTGAAGCGAAATTTGAATGCCATAACAACAACATTGATATTCAAGTTTGCATCAGTGGAAACGAAACCTTTGGTTGGAAAACCAGAAACGAGTGTAAAAGCCAAAAAGGCGATTATAACCCAGAAAAAGATGTTTTGTTTTACAACGATGAGCCAAGCATGCATTTCACTTTAAACGACAATCAGTTTGTGGTTTTCTTTCCAGAAGATGTACACGCTCCTATGATTGGCGAAGATGAAATTAAGAAAATGGTGATTAAGGTGAGAAAATAAGCTTTGGGCACTGCCTAAAATCATTCAAAATGCTTGCTAATACAGCAGGCATTTTTTTATAAAGCAAATACTGTTGTATTCTTAATTTCCGACATTACAAAAATACTATGTATATGTGCAACAGTGGGCAATACAGATAATTTTTGCTGGTAAAAGGCATTATAACTCTCCATATCTTTAGTAATTACTTTTAACAAATAATCGTACCCACCAGAAACAATATTGCATTCTACTACTTCTGAGAATTTTAAAATACTCTCTTCAAATTCCGAAAAATTATATTTGGTCTGTTTATCCAATGTGATATTGCAAAAAACCATTAAAGAGGCATTTACCAATTTCTTATTAATCACAGTAACATACTTCTCAATAATCCCTTCTCTTTCCATTTTTTTTATCCTATCATGCACTGGTGTAACAGAAAGATTTATCTTTTGAGAAATTTCTTTAAAGGTTAACTGCGCATTTTCTTGCAAAAGCTTTAAAATTTTAATGTCTGTATTGTCAATCATGCCAGTTGGTTAAAGAAAAAAAATCTGCTTGAGAATAAGTTCGTTACAAAATATAGTTTGTTTTTTCTGTTTTATACTATCAAAACTACTTATAAATTCTTCTTTTTCAGAATAAATGTAATAAATATTCTATAATCTTATGTTTGCATAATATTTTATATTGTTATGATTGTAGGAATTCCTAAAGAAATTAAAAATAACGAAAACCGAGTGGCTATTACACCAGCAGGTGTAAAAAGCTTTGTTAATCAAAAACACACTGTTTTTATACAAAAAGGAGCTGGATTAGGTAGCGGTTTTTCTGATGAGGAATATCAGATAGCTGGAGCAGAACTATTAGATACCATTGAAGAGGTTTATGCTATTGCAGAAATGATTTGTAAGGTAAAGGAACCTATAAAAGAGGAATATGATTTAATAAAAGAAAATCAGTTGATTTTTACTTATTTCCACTTCGCATCTTCGCGGGCTTTAACCGAAGCCATGATTGCCAAAAAAGCAATTTGTTTAGCTTATGAAACAGTAGAATCTGATGATAGATCATTACCATTATTAACGCCAATGTCTGAAGTGGCCGGAAGAATGGCGATACAAGAGGGTGCTAAATATTTAGGTAAACCTACCGGAGGACGCGGAATTTTACTAGGTGGCGTGGCTGGTGTTAAGCCTGCGAACGTGTTGATCTTAGGCGGTGGTGTTGTAGGTACCGAAGCAGCGAAAATGGCAGCAGGTTTAGGTGCTAATGTAACCATTATGGATATCAGCTTAAAGCGCTTACGTTATTTGAGTGATGTTTTACCTGCAAACGTAGATACGGTTGCATCAAATCCATATTTAATTGAAGAGGCGATTAAAACATCTGATTTAATTATTGGAGCAGTTTTAATTCCAGGAGCTAAAGCGCCACATTTAATTACCAGAGACATGTTAAAATTAATGCGTAAGGGTACGGTTTTAGTGGATGTAGCTGTTGACCAAGGAGGTTGTATTGAAACTTGTAAGCCAACAACTCACGAAGATCCTATTTATATTATTGATGATGTGGTACATTATTGCGTAGCCAATATGCCGGGTGCTGTGCCTTACACTTCTACAATGGCATTAACCAACGCAACCTTGCCTTATGCCTTACAATTGGCTAATAAAGGTTGGAGAGTAGCTTGTGCAGAAAATGAAGAATTAAGAAAAGGATTAAATATAGTTGTAGGTAAAGTAGTTTACAAAGGTGTTGCAGAGGCTTTCGATTTACCTTTAGTAGAGCTTTTTTAAAAGTTTAGATTGTTGTTTAGGTTTCAGGAGCCCTCTTTGGAGGGCTTCTCTTTTTTAACCAATTTTAATTAAAATAGATCTTGAGGTATCCAAGCTAGTTTTTGTTTAACTCTTTTTTCAAAAAAGCTGTCAAATTTTGTGCTTCCACTTACTTTATCATTTGGATAAACAACCTCTTGAAAAATATAACGCTTTTGCTTTTGCCCGTAAGCGTTATTGTATTCAAACATATAAATCCAATCGTTTTCTGCGTTAGTTTCTTGATAGTTTTTGTTAACTATTTGAGCAGATTTAACAAATTTGGTTTCTATAGTTCTAGAAAACTCTTCCGGATTTTCTTCATACAATTTTCTAGAATCAAGAATAACAGACTTTGTTGTTTTTTTTATAGTTTTTTCTAAATCGCCGTAAGGAGTATCATAAAATGTTATTTTTTCACCTTTTGAATTATAACTAGCAAAAAGCTTCTCTTTACTGTAATAATATGTTGTAGTATCAATAGTAGTTTTTTTGTTCGATTTAGAGATGTTTATCTCCTCCACATAATTTAAAATATTGTGTTTATAATGGTAGTTACATTCAATTTTGTTGTTAGAATTTGGGTATGTACGTAAACTATTCACTAGCTTATTGTTTTGGTATGCAAAAAAATCTGTGTAGTTAGTATAATAACCAATACCATGGCTTTTAACTATTTTACCTTCCTTGTTATATTCAAAGTGAACATCGTTATTAAAGTTTTTAGCACTTGCTCTTGTTTTAATAGAATCTAACAGTCCATTTTTATATATGTAGTAAGTATAGGTTTGGCTAGCATATTTTCCTAAAATCTTGATGTATTTTTGGGTAATGTTACCTTTATCGTTAAACAAATAACCTTGTTCCATTGTTGCTGTAATTTTTAAACTATCTTTTAAGTAATAAATCGAAACTGCCTTTTTTACAATGTTTTTAAAACCATAATCTTTATAACTAATCACCGGAAGGTTTGAATGCGCTGCTTCTTGCGCTTTTAAATGATTAAGTGAGAATATGAGGATAGTAGAAAAAATTAGGGTTTCGAAAATTTTCATTGTTAGTGTATTATTAAGCTTTAGTGGTAACTAAGTTAACAAAAGCAAAAAACCGTATATACCCAAAAACCCGTAAAGGTTTTATTTACGGGTTCTTTTTTTGTGTTTTAAAGGGCTATTTTAGAGCGTGTTTAAAATTTATCTAATAATTTGTTTATGCTTTTTTTGGATACAAATTTAAACAGGCTCTTATTATTCTTTAAAAAGATTTATCTTATAATCCAGCAAATCTAAGCTACCAATTTTACAATGTCTTGGAATTACTGTTTGTGAATTTAGCGCTTTACCTTTTTAACAGTTTGAGCCCAGTTAGTAGTTTCAGCATCAGCTAAATTACCTTTATTTGCTCCTAAAGCTTTAACCCTGCAACCCCAAAAAGTATTTTCTATGATGGAATATAACTCACAATATTGTCTTTGGTATGTGCGCCTCCAAAAAAGTGAATTTCTATAGTTTTATCACTAAATTTTATTGAAGCCATTTTTGGGAACTTCCACAGCATTTATTTTTGAGGAATAGATATTTCAAATACAGTTCCTTCATTTAGCGTAGAATTTATATTTAATGTACCTTTTAAACTTGCTATTAAATGTTTCACTAAAGCTAAACCAAAGCCGTAACCAATTTCCCCACTTGTACCGTCAGTAGAAACAGCTGTTCCATCTAAAATTTCTGCAATAGCTGCATCATTCATGCCAACGCCAGTGTCAGAAACTTTGATTTTTAAATGCTTGTGATTATCTTCTTCAGCTAAATTTAAATCAACCTTTATAGTTCCATTTAATGGGGTAAATTTAATGCTGTTTGAAATTAAATTGCCAATAATTTGTAGTAGCTTATTTTTAAAAAACGGAACTTCAGCAATTTCTTTATTAATGTTAATTTCAAAATTAATACACTTATTATAAACCTGTGGAGCATACAAAGTCTCCAGTTTCTCTTTTAACATTAGTAAGTTAAATTCGTCAGATTTTATTTTGTTAAACTGCTCAACACTTAAAATTTCGTCTGCTAATTCTAATAGTGTGTTGCCACTTTTTTGTATCAGATTTATAAACATTAAAACTTCTTCAAGGTTGTTTTCCTCTCCCTGCATACTAATAACTTGCGCTAAACTAATGATACCGCCAATTGGGCCTCTTATATCATGCGCTACTCTTTTATGTGTTTCTGTGTTTTCTTGTATTTTATTTTTAAGATTTTCTATTACTTTTATTGCTTTTAGTTTATTTACAATTTCATCAGCAATAATTTTAAGCAATTCAATTTTTTCGGGATTTATAGCTTTGGCAAAATCATCCAATACACATAAAGCACCAATATTATGACCTTTATCTGTTGTTAATGGTATGCCAAAATAGTAACGTAAGTTAAGGGTATCTTTAACGTAAAATTTCTCTTTAAATCGGTCGTCAAGGCTTAAATCATTAATTTCAAACGGAACATTATCTAGTATAGTGTATTGACAAACAGAGTCTTCTCTTTCCATTTGTTTAAGATCAATACCATGTGACGATATGGTCCATTGCGTTAATGAATCTACGATATTTATGAGTGAAATTTCTGTTCCGGCAATTTTAGCAGCTAATTTTGTTAAATCCTTAAGGCTATCTTCTAAATTACTGTAATCTAAATCAAATTCAGAAAGGTTTAAAAGCCTATCTAACTCATTATTCGTGTATTTAATCATGGATTTTTATTTTAATACAAGATACGAATTATTACAAAATAACTCGTTTAGCAAAACTTTACACTTAATTTTTACGTTTGCCTAACAAAATAGTTTTATAACGTTCAAAATTTTATTAAAACTAAAATTTATATAATTGCGTAGTACAATTATTAGTTTTTATGTTTTGTACTTTTAATTCAAAATTTACGATGTATTTAATATGAATACCATAATGATTTAATCAGTAATGCTATTAAAAATTTTTTGAAAATCTTTTTTATAAAGGTTTTTATTATCCAAAGTACTTGAACAAATTATCTTGTAAAAAGATTTTGATGTTTCTACAATTCCAATAAAATGGTAGTAATAAATCATAGTTTCATCGTCCAGATAAGTTAAATCTGTACATAAAAATTTTGCAGTTCCGTTGGTACTATTAATTGGACTCGTGATTTTTCTTTCTTCTTTACTTGCTAAAAAGTCTTTAATAAATTCGTCATAAACATCATTTATGCTTTTGTTAGATGGGTCATCAAATAATTTTACAGTTTTTTCTTCTTTAATTACATAGCCCGAAATATCTCTAACCATGTTTCTGAATTGAATAGCTGCATTGTTATTTAATCCTCCGGTTTTACTCATATAGTAAGGCAAACTAATTTTAAATTCTTCTACCGTATATTTTTCCATTAGTGTTTGAGAATTAACTGTTTTGCAAAAAACAAATAGCAAGAAAATTATAAAGTATGGTTTCATTTAATTAAGAATTTTTAAGCAGTAATTTTAATATTTTATAAATATAGAAATATGATTTCAAATTTATTTTATGTGTTATTTGAATTAAATAATTCATCTTCTAAGTCAACAACGTTGTTTTTCTTAATATAAGAAATGTAGCTGGCATAATGAAATAGAGAATTATGTTTTGAAAATAACTAGTAACAAATCCTAATCACTTACTAGCGTTAAAAAATCACTCATAAATTAAAACCAAATTATACAATAAAAAAATCTGATAAATTAGCACCAAAATTCTACTGCTTAATTTGGGTTTAATTTTATTCGCATTAGGGATAATAGTGAAAATCCTTTATTCCTTTTTCGGGAATAAAGATTGTAACGTATAGCCCGACCCGCTCTTTTGCGGGTAATGCCCTTATAATAAATATCTTTTTTACATTAACCTTACCAGTAATTACTTTCATTTTATTAATCGCTTATTTATTGTGAATTAATAGCCTTATTTTTGCGCATAAATTTTTGATGATGTTGGAATTAGCAGGAGAATTGCAGAGAGAAAGATAATGATAGAAGAATTAGATCCACAGAAAAATATTATAATTAAAGGTGCGAGGGTACATAATCTTAAAAATATAGATGTTGCTATCCCTAAAAATAAATTGGTGGTTATTACCGGAATGTCGGGTTCTGGCAAATCATCTATTGCTTTTGACACTTTATACGCCGAAGGGCAAAGGCGTTATGTTGAAAGTTTATCATCATACGCTAGGCAGTTTATGGGCCGTATGAATAAGCCAGATGTTGATTATATTAAAGGTATTGCGCCAGCAATTGCTATAGAGCAAAAAGTAATTACTTCAAACCCTCGTTCTACGGTTGGTACTTCAACAGAAATTTACGACTATTTAAAACTCCTTTTTAGTAGGGTTGGAAAAACCATTTCGCCAGTGTCTGGAAATATGGTTAAAAAAGATTCAGTTACAGATGTTGTAAATTATTTAACTGCTTTGCCCGAAGAAAGTGTAGTTACGGTTTTATGTCCGCTTTACCCGCATAACCAACGTACTTTAAAAGAAGAATTGGCTGTTTTATTGCAAAAAGGTTTCTCTAGAATTATGATGAATGATACCATCAGAAAAGTAGAGGAGGTTTTGGAAGATGCTACAGTAGAAAATGTAGAAATTGAAGACGAACACAAGGTTTTAATTTTAATAGATAGAATTGTAACCAACCAAGAAGAGGAAACTTTAAGCCGCATGGCAGATTCTGTGCAAACAGCTTTTTTTGAAGGTAAAGGAGATTGCTATGTAGATTTTGAAGGCGAACGGAAGCATTTTTCGGACAGGTTTGAGTTAGATGGGATGAAGTTTGAAGAGCCAACTCCTAATTTTTTTAGTTTTAACAATCCTTACGGTGCTTGCCCAAAATGTGAAGGCTTTGGAAAAGTGATGGGTATTGATGAGGATTTGGTTATTCCAGATAAATCTAAATCTGTTTACGATGGTGCAATTGCGCCTTGGCGTGGCGAAAAAATGAAAGAATGGGCAGATGAATTGATTAAAAATTCGTCGAAATTTGATTTTCCCATACACCGCTCTATTAGTGACCTTACCCAAACAGAGAGAAAGTTGTTATGGAAAGGTAATAAGTATTTTAAGGGACTAGACGCTTTTTTTACATTTTTAGAAGAGCAAACTTATAAAATACAGTACAGGGTAATGCTATCTAGGTATCGTGGTAAAACCAGTTGTCCAGATTGTTTGGGAAGTAGGTTAAGGCATGATGCTACTTATGTTAAAATTACCAGCCATTCTATAACCGATTTGGTTTTAATGCCTTTAAAAAAATTATTGCCCTTTTTTGAAGATATACAGCTTGATGAAAGAGATCAAAAAATTGCTAAACGTTTATTGCTAGAAATTAAAAACAGAATTTTGTTTTTGAACGAGGTTGGTTTGGGTTATTTAACTTTAAATAGATTATCAAACACTTTATCTGGTGGCGAATCGCAACGTATCAACCTAGCGACTTCTTTAGGCAGCTCGTTAGTGGGTTCTGTGTATGTTTTAGATGAACCTAGTATTGGTTTACACCCGAAAGATACCAACAGATTAATTGGCGTATTAAAATCGTTAAGAGATGTTGGAAACACTGTTTTGGTGGTAGAGCATGAAGAAGAAATGATGCAAGCTGCTGACCATTTAATTGATATTGGCCCAGAAGCTGGTACTTTAGGTGGCGAATTAATTTTTGCTGGTAATTACGAAGAGATTTTAAAAGACGAAAAAAGTTTAACAGGTAAATACTTAAGCGGACGTGAGAAAATTGACATTCCGCAACGCAGAAGAAAACCTATTGATTTTATTGAAATAAAAGGCGCAAGGGAAAATAACCTTCAAAATATTAATGTAAAATTTCCTTTAAACGTTTTATGTGCCGTTACGGGTGTTTCTGGTTCAGGTAAAACATCTTTGGTTAAAAGGATTTTATTGCCGGCATTGCAAAAAATTATAGGAAATTATAATGGAGAGCAAACGGGGTCTTATGATGGTATAGAGGGTGCAGTAAATCACATTACTGGGGTAGAAATGGTGGATCAAAACCCAATTGGAAGGTCTTCTCGTTCAAACCCGGTAACTTATGTAAAAGCTTGGGACGAAATTAGGTCTTTATATTCCTCGCAATCATCGGCGAAAGCAAGCGCATTAAAACCAGCAGCTTTTTCTTTTAATGTTGAAGGTGGCCGATGTGATGTTTGCCAAGGAGAAGGAGAAGTGAAAATAGAAATGCAGTTTATGGCTGATATTTATTTGCCATGCGAGTCTTGTAACGGAAAGCGTTTTAAACAACATGTTTTAGATGTTACTTACAAAGATAAAAACGTTGCAGAAGTTTTAGAAATGACGATTGAGGAAGCTTTAGAATTTTTTAAAGACGAACATAAAATCACAAACAAACTACAACCTTTGGTAGATGTTGGTTTGGGTTATGTACATTTAGGGCAGTCTTCAAATACCTTATCTGGTGGGGAAGCACAACGTATTAAACTGGCTTCTTTTTTAATTAAAGGTAACAATAGCTCTAAAACATTATTTATTTTTGATGAGCCAACCACTGGTTTACATTTTCACGATATTAAAAAACTACTTAAATCTTTTGAGGCTTTAATAGAACAAGGGAATACCATTATTGTAATTGAACACAATATGGATGTGGTAAAATGTGCAGATTGGGTGATTGATATTGGCCCAGAAGGTGGAAATGAAGGTGGTAAGTTGGTTTTTGAAGGTACGCCGGAGGAACTTGCTAGTAGTAAAGAGTCTTATACTGGAAAATATTTGGCGGGAAGGTTATAGTTTTAAGGAGTTCATTAGTAGTGGGAGTTCATTGGGCTTTGTTTAGTGGGAATAAAAAGTTCATTAGTAGTGGGAGTTCATTGGGCTTTGTTTAGTGGGAATAAAAAGTTCATTAGTAGTGGGAGTTCATTGGGCTTTGTTTAATGGGAATAAAAAGTTCATTAGTAATGGGAGTTCATTAGGCTTTGTTTAGTGGGAATAAAAAGTTCATTAGTAATGGGAGTTCATTAGGCTTTGTTTAGTGGGAATAAAAAGTTCATTAGTAATGGGAGTTCATTAGGCTTTGTTTAGTGGGGATAAAGAGCTCATTAGTCATAAGGCTTAGTTAGTGGAAAGAAAAGGAGTTTATAAAAGGAGGGGGATTAGTTTCTAAATTAGTCATATAGCAGGCACTAATGAACTATAATTAAATTGGCCATAAAGTGAGACTTTTAAACCAATGAACTAATTCGACTGACGGACTTTAACAAGTTACCATAATGTAGGACTAATGAACCAATGACTAATTCAACTAATGAATTAGCCATAAAACAAGCCTCATCAACTAATGAACCAGTGAACTTACATTGAACTAAAATTATGAGTTTTAATAATCTTGATGATTTAGAAGTTTACAAAAGGGCATTTGCTTTATCTGACTTGGTGAGGAGTGAAGTATCAAATTGGAAAGACTTTTTTCTTAAAGACACTTTAGGAAAACAACTCGTAAGAGCCGCAGACTCTATTGATGCGAATATTGCAGAGGGGTATGGAAGATTTCATTACAAGGAAAACAAAAACTTTTGTTATTATAGCCGAGGTTCACTATTGGAAACAAAAGGCTTCATCAATAAGTGTAAAAATAGAGGATTAATAGAAACAGATAAAGCTGATTTAATTTTGAATGAAATAGATCAAATTCACAAAATGTTAAATGCTTATATCACTTATATTGGAAAGAAAAAACAAGAAATTTAAATGACTAATGAAATTTTTCTTATCACAAATTAAGATACTAATGAACCAATGACTAGTGAACTCAATGAACTTTTTTCTTGCCACAAATCAAAATACTAATGAACCAATGACTAGTGAACTAAATGAACTTAAAAAACAATGAAAGAAGAATCAAAACTTATACGTACGCAAGCAAAACGTTCTGAAAACAGAGAGCATTCTGTGCCTTTATACTTAACTTCAAGCTTTATTTTTGAAGATGCAGAGCAAGGCAGGGCAATCTTTGCTGATGAGCAAGAGGGGAATATTTACTCTCGCTACTCTAACCCTAATACAACTGAATTTATAGATAAAGTTTGTATGTTGGAAGGTGCAGAAGCTGGTTTGGCATTTTCATCGGGGATGGCAGCAGTGTTTGCTTCTTTTGCAGGATTGTTAAAATCTGGCGATCATGTGGTTTCTTTCCGTTCTATATTTGGTTCAACACATCAATTATTAACAACTTTGTTTCCTCGTTGGGGCATCACTTCCACTTATGTAGATGCTGCAAATCCTGATGCTATAGAAGCAGCTATTTTACCTAATACCAAAATGATATTTTTGGAAACACCATCTAACCCTGGTTTAGAATTGGTGGATTTAGAATGGTTATGCAAAATCAAAGAAAAATATCCTCAAATCATTATCAATGTAGATAATTGTTTTGCTACGCCTTATTTGCAAAAACCTATTCAATATGGTGTTGATATCGTAAGTCATTCTGCAACAAAATACATGGATGGGCAAGGAAGAGTTTTAGGTGGTGTTGTTTGCGGCAGAGCAGATTTGATCAAAGAAATGATGTTTTTTATTCGCCATACTGGGCCAGCAATGTCGGCTTTTAACGCTTGGTTATTAAGTAAAAGTTTAGAAACCTTGCCATTACGTATGGACAGGCATTGCAGTAATGCTTTGGCTTTGGCCGAGGCTTTAGAGCAAAACGAAGAAGTAGAGGTGGTACGATACCCCCATTTACAATCTCACCCACAGTACGAATTGGCTAAAAAGCAAATGAAGCAGGGTGGCGGCATTGTTACTTTTGTAATTAAAGGTGGATTTGAAAGAGCAAAACGTTTTTTAGATGCTTTAGAAATGTTTTTAATCACTTCAAATTTAGGGGATAGTAGAAGTATAGCTACCCATCCATCATCAACAACACACTCTAAACTAAAAGAAGAAGAAAGAAACCAAATTGGTATATTTCCGGGAACAATTAGACTTTCTGTTGGTTTAGAAAATGTGGATGATATTGTTGGTGATGTTTTAAGGGCTCTGGAGAAATCTAAATAAATTAGTTCATTAGGCTTATTAGTAAGTGACTAAAAAAATTAGTTCATTAGGGATTAGACATGTATTAGTTATAAAAAAGAAGTTTTTAAATTGTTTTGAGTTTGCAAGGTTCTCCTATCTCACATCTCAATACTCAAATCTCAGATAAAAATGAAAATAGAATTAAATAGATTAAACGACGCTGTACATTTTGAAGCAAAAGGCAGCGGAGAAGTAAAAGTTCATATAGATGGCTCTGAAGCTATTGGCGGACAAGGTTTGGGTGTGCGCCCAATGGAATTGGTTTTAATGGCTGTAGGTTCTTGCAGTGCCTTAGATTTAGTGAGCATTTTAAAGAAACAAAGACAAGAAATTACAGATTTTTCTATTGATGTAACTGGAGATAGAAGAGAGGAAATTCCCACAATATTCACAAAAATTCATATCTTATTCAAATTAAAAGGAACTATAGACAAAGCTAAAGCAGAGAAAGCTGCGGAATTAGCGGTTAAAAAATACTGTTCTGTACATGATATGTTGGTTTCTGGAGGTGTTGAGGTAACCTATACTATTGAAATTAATTAGAGAAGAGATGTAAGGTTTAAGGATTTGCTTAATTCTTTGATTAAAAATTATTTTGCCATCTTGTAAAAGTATTCAATCATTTAAAACTAAATCATTCAAAATTAATTAACACACTTGTTATCTAAAAAAACTAAATACGCCATTAGGGCATTAATTGCATTAGGAGAAGCTTTTGGTGGCGAACCACTGAATATTCTATCTATATCTCAAAAAGAAAAAATTCCCAAGAAGTTTTTGGAACAAATTCTTTTGGAAATGCGTAATGCTGGTTTTTTATATAGTAAAAAAGGTGCTGGTGGTGGTTATTCTTTATTAAAAAACCCCGCGGAAATTAATTTGGTACAAGTGATGCGGTTAACAGGTGGACCAATAGCACAATTACCTTGTGTAAGCTTAAATTTTTACCAGCGATGCGATGAATGTAAAGATGAAGAAAGTTGTGGGATTAGAGATACATTTAGAGATGTGAGAGATGCAACCTTAAAGATTCTTACAGAAACAACCATTGCTGATTTGATTAATAAGGAGAAAAATTTAGCAGAGAAAATGATCTCTCTATAAATTTTAAATATGCCGCTATTCGGCTTAATTTAACTTTTTATGCTATTGATGGATTAAGTTTGATTTTGCTTAAGGAGTTAAATTATCAATAATTGTATCATTAACATTAAAATAGGGTAGTGAAATAAAGTAAAAAATTATGCTGCTCTTTGCCTATTACAGCAAGAGCAGCATAAAATAAAAAATAGAAACTATTATTAAATGGTATTTGGCGTATAAACCTTTACAACACCATCTCCCTCGCTACTAATTACCAACAAGCTCTTTTTAGTAGGGCTATCTTTAGCAGGAATAAATAACACCCCTTCTGGCGCATCTCCACATTTTAAAAGTTGTAAAAACTTTGGTGCTGTTGGATTTGTAACATCATAAACAGCAACAGCATCAGCTCTTTCTAAACCTACAAATGCAATGTTTTTATTTCCAACTTTCCCAATAGCTATACCTTCTGGCTCAACTGATTTATCATCGCTACGTCCATCATCATAAACATTAGCTTCAATGGCTTTCTGGTCTAGTTCGTTTTTGCTATCAAATACAATTGCACCTGTATTGCCATTCCACACGCTAAAAGAACGAGCACCAAAAGAATAAAGTGCGTCTAAATCTCCATCATTATCAGTATCCCCTAAATTAGAAATTAAGTTTAAACGACCTATTTGTGCATCTGCTCTTAAAGTTGCAAAATCTGGAAAAATAGTAGGATCTAGCTTTAAATCCTTCATTCTTTTAACATCTGTTAAGCCAGTATATTCCCTTGCAACGCCTTCATTTGCAGTAAAAACGTACGGAGTTCCGTTATGGGTTAAAACAGCTTAAGCATCTGGCATATAAGTTCCTTTAATATTCCATTTTGCCAAAGCAATTTTACTGTCTCTATCACTGATATCCACTTCGTTACCAGCTAAATTATAATCTTTAAATCCTAAAGGAAATATATTGGTAATGGTTTTAGTTTCTAAATTAACTTTAGCAATTCCATTATTTTCTTGTAAGGTTATCCAAGCGGTTTTAGAGTCCTCTGAAATGGTTACATACTCAGGCTCAATGTCCTTTGCAAAATCTGCAACCGAAATCCTTAACCCTGCTGCAACTAAAGCAACTTTTTGAGTAGCAAATGATGCAAAATTTAAAGTTGTTACCGCATATCCATTTTCTACAGAAATAATAGAAACAGTACCTTCGGGATTGTTACTTAAATCGTCATTAGGTTCTCCTTCATTGGCTGTAACAATGTATTTTCCGTTTGGCGAAAAAGTAACCATATCCGGCATTGCACCAACTTCTACTACTTTTATTTCGCTATTATCGGTAGTATTAAGAACAACAACTTTTCCATTAGCTTGTTTATTGATAGCCTCTATAGCAGCAGCTATTTTGCCGTTACTTACCGCAACACTATTTACATAGCCACCGTAAGGTGAGGTGCTGATGGAGGATAGTGTTTTAATACTTGTTGGATTAGAAAAATCTAAGACATCAATTTTATTTTGAGTAGCATTATTAACCACAAAAAGTCTTTTCGTAATTGGATCATAAGCAGATATTTCTGCAGCACCAGTATCACCAATATCAATGGTTCCTATTTCAGCAAAAGTTGCTGCATCTTCATTAATAAAAAACTCTGGTTCGGTACTTTCTTTCTTGCATGCAGTAAATAATGCGAATGCCGTTAAAACAGTAAGTAATTTTAGTTTCATAATTTATTTTTTTGTGCGAATGTAAAGCAGTGAGTTTATCTCAATTTTACTTAAGCATTAATAAATTATCAAATTATAAAGCCTTGCAAATTCTTAATTTAACTTTGAGCATATTACCCCTTTTTATGGCAAAGTTTAACTAAACAAAATTTATTCAAGGTGTTAAACAAAAAAGACCTGCAATCTATTCAAGTGCAGGTCTTTTAATTTAGATTTAGAAAGCGCTAAAATATCGCCTTTGCAATATTGTAAGTTTGTTCTGGTTTACCCATGGTGTAAAAGTGCAGTACTGGCACACCAAAATCCATTAATTCTTTACATTGCTGTATCATAAATTCTGTACCTACTTGCTTAACATCTTTTGGGTTTTTACAATCTTGAATAGCCTCGCTTAAATCTTCTGGTAAGTCTATATGAAATATTTTAGGTAAGGCAACCAACTGCCCAATTGCACTAATTGGTTTTAAACCTGGAATAATAGGCACATTTATATCGTTTTCTCTACATTTTTTCACAAAATCAAAATACTTCTGATTATCAAAAAACATTTGCGTAACAATAAATTCGGCACCCATATCTACTTTCATCTTCAAGTATTTGAAATCTGTTTTCAAATTTGGAGCTTCAAAATGTTTTTCAGGATAACCAGCAACGCCTATACAAAAGTCGCTTTTAGCGCTAATCTCAATATCTTCGTGTAAAAACTTACCTGCATTATGATTTTTTACATGTTGTAAAAGATCTGTAGCATAATGATGTCCACCAGGAGTTGGTACAAAACCCGAATCTGCTTTTCTTGCATCTCCACGTAAAACCAAAACATTATCTATGCCTAAAAACTGTAAATCTATTAATGCGTTTTCGGTTTCTTCTTTGGTAAAACCACCACAAATTAAATGCGGAACAGCATCTACTCCATACTTATTAATAATGGCGGCACAAATTGCAATGGTACCAGGGCGTTTACGGTACGAAACTTTTTCTAATAGTCCGTTATCTTTCTGTTTATAGATATAATCTTCTCTTAAAGAAGTCACATCAATAAACGGTGGTTTAAACTCCATTAAGGGATCAATAGCATCGTAAATCCATTGGATGCTTTGCCCTTTCATTGGTGGCAAAAGTTCAAAAGAGAAAAGTGTTTTACCCTTTGCGTTTTTTATGTGATCTGTAATTTTCATTTTTTTAGGTGGTTGGGTGGCTAATTGGTTAGGTGGTTAGACTTTTTATAGTGGTTAGATAGTTTGTTTTAAATGGTAGACCACTCTATAGTCTATCCTTTAATTGCTTTTTCTCTATAATGTCTAATTAAACCATTAATCAATTTACCAACGCTTTCAATTTTTGCTAAAAAATCCTCAAGTTGATTTTCTGTAATATATTCTAAATCCTTTGAAATATATATTTGTGTTTCTAATTCATATAACCAACCAATTGCGATTGATAAAAAGTGCATTGTTTCTTTATCATGTTGTCTGCCACAACCCTCAGCAATATTTGATGGAACAGAAACTACACATCTTCTGATTTGTGAGATTATACCAAATTGTTCTGCTTTTGGAAAAGAGGCAGTTAGTTCGTAAACGCATGAGGCTAATGCCCTCGACTGTTTCCAAACATCTAAATCCGTATATTTCTGATAACCTGACATTTTCTATAGTTTGTTGGTTTGTTAGATGGTTAGTTTGCTAGACTTTTATAGTTTGTTGGCTTGTTAGACATTATATAATGTCAATATGCGATTTAATGTTCACACTAAATAAAGCCTAACCATCTAACAAACTAACCACCTAACCATCTAATACCCCAAATTCGGACCCATCCACCTTTCTACGGTTTCTATGTCCATTTCTTTACGTAATGCGTAATCTTCTATTTGATCTTTATTGATTTTACCTAAACCAAAATAACGAGATTCTGGGTTAGCGAAGTAAAAACCACTTACAGCTGCTGTTGGGTACATGGCGAAACTTTCGGTAATTTGCAATCCAATTTCTGTATCGGCTTTCAAAAGCTGCCATAAAGTGCCTTTTTCTGTATGATCTGGGCAAGCTGGATAACCCGGTGCAGGACGAATACCAACGTATTTTTCTTTAATCAAATCTTCGTTACCTAAAGTTTCCTCTTTATCATAACCCCAATAATCCTTACGCACCATTTCATGCAATTTCTCGGCAAAAGCTTCAGCTAATCTATCAGCTAAAGCTTTAGTCATAATGCTGTTGTAGTCATCGTAATTTTTCTCAAACTCGGCGACTAATTCATCACAACCATGTCCTGTTGTTACTGCAAAACCTCCAAAATAATCTTGTATTCCTGTTTCTTTTGGTACAATAAAATCTGATAATGCGTAATACGGTTCGCCTTTTGCTTTTTCTGCCTGTTGGCGGAGGGTATGGATGGTAGCCTCACCTCGACCCTCTCCAAGGTAGAGGGAGATGTCGTCGCCTACGGCATTTGCTGGCCAAAAACCAAAAACTGCTTTAGCGGTAAATAATTTCTCATCAACAATGCGTTTTAATAATTGTTGCGCATCATCAAATAACTTTTTGGCTTCGTCGCCTACAAATTTATCATCAAATATTTTTGGATAAGAACCTCTTAATTCCCACGTATGGAAAAAAGGAGTCCAATCTATATACGGCACTAATTCTTCTAAAGGATAATTATCAATCACTTTAGTACCTGTAAATTTAGGTTTAACAGGCGCTAAGTTTTCTAAATTGATTTGATACTTATTGGCTCTAGCTTGGGCAATGGTTAAAAAGTTCTTATCTACTTTCTTTCTATTGTAATTATCTCGAGTTTGTAAATAATCGTTTTTTAGAGTTTTAGTGTATTCGACTTTGGTTTCTTTATTTAATAAATTGCTACAAACACCCACGCTTCTAGATGCATCTAAAACATGAACAACCGCACCATGATAAAAAGGGTCAACTTTTACTGCGGTATGAATACGAGAAGTTGTTGCGCCACCAATTAATAAAGGGATGTCAAAGCCTTCACGTTCCATTTCTTTAGCAAAATGTACCATTTCATCTAAAGAAGGAGTAATTAAACCACTTAAACCAATAATATCTACATTGTGCTTTTTAGCTTCGTCAATAATTCTTGCTGCAGGAACCATTACACCGATGTCAATTACCTCGAAATTGTTGCAGGCTAAAACTACCCCAACAATATTTTTTCCGATATCATGAACATCGCCTTTTACAGTTGCCATTAATACTTTTCCGGCACTGCTGCTACTTCCAACAACTTTACCAGCTTCAATATAAGGCATTAAAATAGCTACAGCTTTTTTCATTACCCTTGCAGATTTTACTACCTGTGGTAAAAACATTTTCCCTTCGCCAAATAAATCACCCACAATGTTCATCCCGTCCATTAACGGACCTTCAATAACTTCAATCGGTTTTTCGTATTGCAAACGAGCTTCCTCAACATCCGTATCTAAATAATCTATAATTCCTTTAATTAAGGAATGAGATAAACGATTCTGAACAGTTCCGTTACGCCATTCTTCGCTTTTAACAGCAATTTTTCCTTTGTTTTTTACAGTTTCAGCATAATCCACCAAAATTTCTGTTGCATCTGGTCTTCGGTTTAGCAAAACATCTTCTACTTTCTCTAATAGCTCTTTTGGAATTTCCTCATAAACTTCTAACATTCCAGCATTCACAATCCCCATATCTAAACCCGCTTTAATGGCGTGGTATAAAAATGCAGAGTGCATAGCCTCACGAACGGTATTGTTTCCTCTAAAAGAGAAAGAAATATTAGAAACACCACCACTTACTTTAGCATAAGGAAGGTTTTCTTTGATCCAGCGGGTTGCATTTATAAAATCAACTGCATAGTTGTTATGCTCTTCTAATCCGGTGGCAACTGTTAAAATATTAGGATCGAAAATGATGTCTTGAGGAGGAAAACCCACCTCATTTACCAAAATATCATAAGAACGTTGGCAAATCTCTTTTCTACGTTCAAAATTATCGGCTTGGCCATCTTCGTCAAATGCCATTACTACTGTTGCAGCTCCGTATTGTTTAATTTTATGAGCGTATTCTTTAAATTTTTCTTCTCCCTCTTTTAATGATATAGAGTTCACAATTCCCTTACCTTGCAAACATTTTAAGCCCGCTTCAATCACTGTCCATTTAGAAGAATCTACCATGATAGGCAGTTTAGAAATATCAGGCTCTGATGCAATCAAGTTTAGGAATTTGGTCATTGCAGCTTCAGAATCAAGCATACCTTCATCCATATTTACATCAATAACCTGTGCACCACCTTCTACTTGCTGACGAGCAATTGATAAAGCGCTATCAAAATCGCCACTTAAAATAAGTTTGGCAAATTTTGGAGAACCGGTAACGTTAGTACGTTCGCCCACGTTTACAAACATGGTATCAGGCTTTATAACAACAGCTTCTAAGCCAGATAAACGCATAAATGGTTCAATTTCTGGTATTTCTCTTGGCGGATATTTAGCCGCTATAGTTGCCATTGCTTTAATGTGCTGAGGCGTTGTGCCGCAACAGCCACCAATAATATTTATAAAACCAGAAGCCATAAAATCTTCTACCAAAACTCCAGTTTCTCTTGCAGTTTCATCGTACTCACCAAACTCGTTAGGTAAGCCCGCATTTGGGTAAGCAGAAACAAACATTTCTGATTTTGCAGAAAGCTCTTCAATATGCGGACGCATATCTTTTGCACCTAAAGCACAGTTTAATCCGATAGATAATAAATCGCCATGACGCATTGAATTTAAAAAAGCTTCAACCGTTTGCCCAGATAAAGTTCTTCCAGATGCATCGGTAATGGTACCGGAGATCATGATGGAGAGCCTCACCCTCGGTCCCTCTCCGAAGGAGAGGGATGCCTGTCCTTGTTGATAAACTGAGGACGATAAGTTGGAAGGAAGCTCTTCTGAGTTCTTTATTTTATCATTGAGTTCTGCTTCATACCTTTTAATCGCAAAAATTGCGGCTTTGGCATTTAAAGTATCAAAAATGGTTTCTACCAACAATAAATCAGAACCACCATCTACTAAACCACGCACTTGTTCATAGTAAGCTTCTTCTAATTGCTCAAAAGAAATGGCTCTATAACCTGGATCGTTTACATCTGGCGACATAGACAAAGTACGGTTGGTTGGACCAACTGCACCAGCCACAAAACGAGGTTTATCAGGATTTTTTAATGTATATTCTGTAGCAATTTCTTTCGCAATTTTTGCACCCTCAAAACTCAATTCGTACGATAAATCTTCCATTCCATAATCGGCCATGGAAATACGTTGCGTACTAAAAGTATTTGTTTCAATAATATCTGCTCCAGCATCTAAATATTCGGCATGAACTGCCTTTATCACATCTGGACGAGTGATATTCAATAAATCATTATTACCCTTTACATCAGATGGGTGATCTTTAAAACGTTCTCCACGGAAATCTTCTTCAGTTAACTTGTAGCGCTGAATCATGGTTCCCATTGCACCATCTATAACTAATATTCGTTTTTGTAATTCTTTTCTGATATCCATATTTTTTATTAGATATGAGAAGTGAGATAGGAGATATGAGACTTTGCAAGATTGCAAAAAAGCTTTCTTTCAAATCTTCCCAAAAGGATGCCTATGGCACAAATCAATATTCTCAAATCTTTTATCGAGAAACATAATGAAGACAAAAAAGATTGCCACAAAGCATTCTCTCAAATCTCGTATCTGTAATCTCAAATCTTTAAAAGCTTAGAAGAAAAGTCGGGGTAGGTAATTAGGACTTCAACTTATCTTTTCCGTCTGCTAGTTAGCTAGTGTCCGAATAGAATTTAGCACCTTGTTTGCACAGGTTGCTAAGACTTCGCAGGGTCTAATCCCTCCGTCTTTCTTTATAAGCGATGCAAAAGTCGTGATATTTTTAATCAAAAACAAATTTCCTTTCCTTGAGAAAATGGTAAAAATCAATTAAAAAATACAGATCTGTTATTTAGAATTATTATAAATAAAATTTGAATGTTTATTTAATAGCTCTATATTTGCATTGTTTATAATTAGTCTAAATAAAAATTATGTTTAAAAAAGTAAATGCTTGGCTACATTTATGGTTAGGAATTAGTTCGGGGATTATTGTAGTTATTGTTAGTATAACCGGTTGCATTTATGTGTTTGAAAATGAAATAAGGGGTTTATATGAACCTTGGCGCTTTGTTAAAGTACAAAACAAAACATTTGTTAAACCATCGGAATTATTAGCTGCTGCATCACCTTTTTTAAAAGATCAAAAACCAACTAGTATTATTTATAATCCTAAAGGAGAGTCTTCAGAAGTAGCTTCTTATAATAGAAAAGAGGGAAGCTTTATTAATATCTATGTTAATCCATATACAGCTAATGTATTAAAGGTAAAATCTGGAAGCAGGAGAAACTCAGAATTTGATTTTTTCAGATTTATATTAAACGGACACCGAGCTTTATGGCTACCTTATCCTATTGGCAGACCCATAGTTGGTGTTGGCGTACTTATTTTTGTTTTTCTTTTAATCTCGGGCCTTATTTTATGGTGGCCTAAAAAACTCAACAAGTCAAATATCAATAAAAGCTTTAAAATTAATTGGGGAGCAAAGTTTAAACGAGTAAATTATGATTTCCATAATGTTTTGGGTTTTTATAGTATGATTTTCTTATTATTTATCTCTTTAACTGGATTGGTCTGGAGTTTCGAGTGGTTTAGTAAATCCCTTTATTGGGTAACTACGGGCGGGAACACTTTGGTAGAAAGAAATCGATTAAAATCAGATACTACTAATTTAAGTGATTTTCAAACATCGAACATAGATAAAGTTTGGTTTTCACTCAGCAAAAAACCTAACGAAGGGATGTATATTACGGTACCTAAAAAACCTGCTGATGTTTTAGGTGCAACTTTATATTTAAGATCTGGGACATATTATAAAACAGATGTTTACAGTTTTGATCAAAAAACATTAAAACCTTTAAAATCATCTGGTCCTTTTGCAGGAAAATATGATCAAGCAAGTATTGGTGATAAATTAAGAAGGATGAATTATGACATTCATATTGGTGCTATTTTAGGAATTCCAGGTAAAATCATCGCTTTTTTAGTCAGCCTGATTTCAGCAAGTTTGCCTATTACAGGTTTCGTTATTTGGTGGGGTAAAAACAAAAAAAGCAAAAGAAAGACTAAAAATCACAAGGATGAAAGGTTAAAAGCAATATCGGAAGAGCAATTAAACATCAAACATACTCCTCCAATAAAAAGAAGAAACGTAGCCATCACTCAATTAAATATTAACAAACAATAATTACATGAAAAACCTTAAACACATTTTATTCACCTTATTAATTACCATTGCAACTCAGCAGCTATTTGCCCATGCATTATGGATAGAAACAAAATCGACTGGAAAAATTGGTCAAACCCAAGAAGTTAAAATTTTTTACGGTGAATTTGTTACCAACGAAAAAGATTCAGTTGCTAAGTGGTTTTCTGATGTTAAAGAATTCTCTTTATGGCTAACATCTCCAGGAAAAGGAAAAATTAAACTAAATACGACCGCCGGTGCTAATTTTTACAGCGCTTATTTTACCCCAGAAAAAGATGGTGTTTATATCTTAAGTGTTGTACATGAGCCTAAAGAACTAGGTGGCACAACAAAATATGAGTTTTCATCATTAGCTACAGTTGCTGTTGGAAAAACTAGTGCAATAAATACTTCTGAAGTTTCGAATGCAATTTACACTTCTGTTAGTGATTCTAAAATTTACAATGCAGACGTACCCGTAAAAATTAAAGCAGTTTTAAACGGAAAACCCTTAGCAAACAAAAATATTTCTGTTTTTTCTCCGGAAGGATGGAGTAAAGAATATACTACTGACAAAAACGGTGAGATTGAATTTTCTCCATTATGGGCTGGTAGATATATTTTAGAAATAAGTAATTACGAAAAAACAAGTGGCGAACATCATAATAAAAACTACACTGCTTTTTGGCAATGTGGTACATCAACTTTCGAAGTCAAATAAAAAATATTAAGTCCTGTTTGCTCTTGCTGGTTGCTGAGAGCATTCAGTCACAAATTATAAAATGATTTTAGAACGGCAATTTTAAAATCATTTTAAAAAACCGTACGGCGGCAACCGTACGGCTAAATAACCGCTGCAAAGCGGCATCCTTTAACCTGAAAATTAAATTAATGCAAATTAAAAAAAATTTGCTGATTGGAGCATTTTGTTTATTCCAATCATTTTTATTCGCTCAAAATAAGTCGGCTCAAATTACTGGTAAAGTAGTTGATCCAGACGGATATCCTATTCCAGGGGCGTTGATAAAACTTCAAAACACAAATCAAACTTCGATAACAGATGTTGATGGATCTTTCCTATTGCAAAAACTAGCAGCCGGAAAGCATCTGTTAAAAATTTCATCCGTGGGGATGATTCCTCAACAAAAAGAAATTACCATTAAAGCTGGAGAATCCCAAACGTTAACCATCAAACTGGCAGAAAATATACAACAATTAGAAACCATTGAAGTTTTTGGCAGAACTGAAACCCAAGAAGTTAACAGACAGGCATTTAATGTTACCGCTATTGATGCTAAAAAACTTTACAATACTACGTTAGATATTTCAAGCGCTCTAGATAGGGTTGCGGGAGTACGAGTGAGAGAATCTGGTGGTGTAGGATCTAATTTTGACCTTTCAATCAATGGGTTCTCAGGTAATAATGTAAGGTATTTTATTGATGGAATTCCAATGGATAATTTTGGGTCATCTTTCCAAATCAATAACATTCCCATAAATATTGCAGAGCGAATTGAAGTTTACAAAGGCGTTGTTCCCATTTGGCTAGGCTCTGATGCATTAGGCGGAGCTGTTAATATTGTAACAGCAAATCGTCAGAAAAACTATGTAGATGTATCATATTCTTACGGTTCTTTTAATACACATAGAAGCGTAATTAATACGGCTATAACATCAAAAAAAGGTCTTACTTTTCAATTAAATGCTTTCCAGAATTATTCGGATAATAACTACAAAGTTCAGGTAGAAGCTTCTAACAACTATACTGGAGCTTACGCCCCATCCGCCACTTTAAGAAGATTCCATGACACCTATCATAACGAAGCATTAATTGCAAATGTTGGTGTAACTAATAAAAGTTATGCTGATAGACTCCTTTTTGGAATTACACTAGGACAGAATTATAAAGAAATCCAAACAGGCGCAAGAATGGCTTCTGTTTTTGGGGGTTGGCACCGAAGAGGCAACATCATTATGCCCACCTTAAAATATAAAAAAGACGATTTAATTAAAGGCTTAAGTGTAGCTATAAACGCCAACTACAATTTTGGTAGCGAAAGAAACATTGATACCATGAATGTCCGGTTCGATTGGTACGGCAATAGTAAACCTAATGGTTCTAGCGGAGAGCGTTCTCGCAGTTTGTACAAATACAACAACAATAATGGTCTAGCTACTGCTATGGTTAGCTATAAAGTTAATGAAAATAGCTCCTTAGCTTTAAGTAATAACTTTAGCACTTTTGATCGAAAAGGAAATGACCCTTTAAATTCCGCAAATAACGAAACACCTAGAAAAACCAATAAAAATGTTTTAGGCATTGGCTATACTTTTGCCATTGAAGATATTTGGAGTGTTAACACTTTTGCTAAATACTATTATCAAGTTACTACAATTGGCAATTTAGCCAATAGAACAACCAATATTGATAAGTTAGGATATGGTGCTGCCTTTAACTACTTTATCAATAAAAATTTACAAATAAGAACTTCTTATGAGCTAACCAATAGACTACCAGAGGCTATTGAAATATTTGGCGATGTAGAAAATCAAGAAGGAAATCCGAATCTTAAACCCCAAGAGAGCGATAATATTAATATTGGGGTAATCTATAATTTCGCTATTAATAAAGGCAATTCTTTTTCTGTTAATGTAAATGGTGCTTACCGTTACGCAACAGATTTTATTTACACCAGGCTGAATCAAAATCAATCTAAAGTTGTTGCAGACAATAGAGATGGTGTAAATACTTGGGCGGTAGATGCGGAACTAAGATATACGCATAAGCAATGGTTAAATGCTGGTTTTACATTAACATACCAATACCTAAAAAATCTTCAAAAATTTGAGATAGACCCCAGTACAGGGCAATATTACTCTATGCAAAGCTTATTGTATTTAAATCAAATGCCAAATATTCCTTTTCTATTTGGAAATTTTGATGCCACCGCAACAATAAAAAATATTGGAAATAATGGCAGCAACTTAAGCTTTGGGACAAATTTATTGTACATAAACAATTTTTACTTGTACTGGCCAGCATACGGAGGGGTTAAAGGTAAATATGGCATTCCATTGCAAGTTGCATTAGATGCCAATGTTGTTTACAGTTTAGCAAACGGCAAGTATAATATAGGTTTAGAAGCAAAAAACATTACTGATGTTTTAATGTACGATAATTTCAGTCTTCAAAAACCTAGCAGAGGCTTTTACTTAAACCTCAGATATTTCATTAGCAAAAAATAAATCCTCATAAATAATAATCTTAATTAAAAATAACATGAAAACTACAATTACAAAGACTCTTGCAGCAATCGCATTAGTAACAACATTAGCTTCTTGCGCTAAAGAAGATGGAGTTAAAAATCCAGGAAATTTTATTTTAGCGGTTACTCCAACAGCATCTACTGGCGTAGCAGATTATTTAGTTACTGCTGGAAGTTTAGATACCGGTAAAGTTTCTATTTTAGGCAATGGAGTAGAACAAGACGGTACCTATCGTTATTATTTGACCACCAATAATAAATTTTTCAGCATGTTATATGGTCAAGGTAACCCTGGCGCCGTAACCGCATATAGTATTCAAAATGGAGATTTAACTAAAATCTCAAATTTTCAAACCGAAACTGTTCAGGCTTTTGCACCTGTAAATTCAGATATCTTATTAACTAAAGTACCAAGATCAATTAATTCTGCGGGAACATACTATACTTATTATCAAGTGAATACAAATACGTTACAAATTGCTAAAGAAGGTACTTTAGATGCAATGGCTCCAGGTAATAATGGAGAGATTGCTCATTTTAGTTGGTTGCAACAAGTAGGGAATAAAGTTTATGCTCCGTTTTTCAGTATTAAAGCAAATAACTTTAGCTCTGCTTATCATGATCAAGCTTGGATAGCTGTTTACTCTTATCCAGATATGACTTTAGAAAAAACTATTAAAGATGACCGCACCAGTTTTATAGGAAGATACTTTACGAATGGGTTAGGGGTAGTAGAAAATGGAGATGTTTATGCTTTTTCTAGTTCTGTAGCTACAGACCGTATTACAAATAGTGATGCGACAACTACTACTATTTATACAGATACTAAGCCAGCTGCAATCACCAGAATTAAAGCTGGAACTACTGAATTTGACCAAAGCTATTATTTTAATATAGAAGCTGCTTCAGGAAATTACTATGTTACTAATTGGATTTATATTGGTGCAAATAAATTTGTTGCTCACATTCAACCTAAAGCTGAAAAAGGTGCATATACTGCGGGTAAAGAATTAGCGATTGTTGACGTTGCTTCAAAAACCGTAACTAAAGTAACTGGTTTACCCGCGAAAGCAGAAATTAGCGCTTTAACAGTAAATAATTATACCCCCAAAGATGGCAGAACCGCGTACATTGGTTTAAACCTTGTAAATACAGAATGCTATGTTTACAAAATTGATGCTGCTAACGCAACAGCATCCAAAGGCTTGAAAGTTGAAGGTGGTAAAATAACCGCAGTTCAGCATTTAGATTAGAAACAACTAAGTCTGCATTTCCTAATAAATGGGAAATGCAGACTTTTAAAAACACTTCTAACATGTGTCAAAAAATCACATTAAGTAGAAAAGGAGCAGCTCATATTAGCTATTGTGCGCAATGTAAGTTCATTTACATCTGGCATAACAACCTTATGCTCATCTTTTCTCTTCCTCAATTCAAATCTTTCAAAAAATACACAGAAAGTCCAAATTTTAATGAAGATTTTTACAGCTTTCCTGATGGAGAAAATAGATTGATTTTACGTACTCCAAACTCAGATATTTGCTTTTCATTTACAGAAGATGAATGGACAAATTTTTATGCCGCAATGGAAGAAGCAGAGTACATGCAAGGAGTTTATCAACTTATATATTAAAAAGTATTTAAGCAAAAAAGGTTGCTCCATTTAAATGAAACAACCTTAAATAATTATTTAAAGATAATTAGCCTTTTAAATGAACCATTAACTCATGCACCTTTACATTTAAACCTTGTGCAATACCCATTCCCAAGTCTTCATCAACCCTAAAGCAGTAACAAAGCTGGCAACCAATAAATAAATCTCTTTTTTTTACCAGTAATTAAGCACATTACTCCAACAATATGATTAATGGTGTTTTGCTTTTGTTCAACATTTATTACTTTTCTAAAAAGGACCCCAGGTTGGCTTTAATGGTAAGATGTACCCTATTACTCATTAAAATCAATACTAGCTGTAAACTTTCCTAGTTAAACCACCAATAATTCCACATCATAATTGGGCTTTTCATATTAGTTAAAGGGTTCTTTTCTGAGAACGTATAAAATTACCAAATTTTAAAAAATAAGATTTCTTGCACTATAATTGAATTAGATAAATGATTATATTTAAACAATGGATGAAACTTCTACTACCCCCAAAAAAAAGCACAAAACAATAAAATGGATTTTCGCATTATTAGGCATAATTACAATTATTGCTTTAGGTGCCGCTTGGTACATCAATAAAAAATGGAAACCTTTACTTACAAATGCGATTCAGAACACCCTTATAGATGCTAGTGATAGCTTATATACAGTAAAATTTTCTGATATTAAAGTAAATATTTTGGTAGGTAATGTTACTGTTGATAGTATTGAATTGATTCCTAATTTAGATGTTTATGATAAACTTAAGGCAAAAAGAATTGCGCCAGAAAACATCTTTCGTTTAAAAATATACAAACTCTCTCTTAAAAACATCAAACCATTTAAAGTTTACAGAGAGAAAAAGTTAGATATTAAAAATATTACTTTACAAAACCCAGAGTTAACTGTCTTTTATACTAAACTTAAAAATCAGATTCAGAAAAAAGAAGATAACAGAACACCCTATCAGCGTATAAAAAATACGTTGAAAGAGTTAAAAATTACCAGTATATTTTTAACAGATGTTAAGTTCAAATACGTTGATCAATCTTATGAGAAACCTAAAATTACTTCGTTTGATCAAATGAATATCAGGTTAAACGATATTTTGATTGATTCTTTAGCGCAATATGATAGCACCAGAATTTTTAGTACTAAAGATATTATTGCAGAAATTAACAACTACTCTTATGCTACACCAGATTCAATGTATAAAATTAACATAAAACATGCATTTGTATCTTCTCAAAACAAACAGTTTAAAATTGGTGGTATTGCCCTTGAACCAAGGTTAAAAGAAATGGCTTTTACAAACAGTTTTAAAAGACAGCAAGAACGTTATAAATTATCTTTTGATTCTGTTTTGGTTAATAACATAGATTTTAACCAATTAATAGATAAAAGAACAATTAAATCTTCTAAAGTTTCTTTACTAAACGGAAACTTAGCCGTATTCTTAGATAGAGGCAAACCTGCTAAACTGATTGATAAGGGCAAAAATTTCCCGCATTTAGCTTTAAGAAGAATTAACTGGGATATAATAGCAGATACCATTGTTATTAAGAACACAAATATATCTTACGCAGAATATAATCCTAAAACAGAAGCTAAAGGCACTTTGTATCTCAAAAATTTAAACGGTCGCATTTTTAATATCACTAATGATTCTTTAGCATTAACTAAAAACGGTTTTGCGAATGCCTATTTGCAAACTTATTTAATGGGTAAAGGTAAATTAGATATAAATATTAGATTTAATTTAACAGATGCTAAGGGTGGCTTTTCTTACAAAGGAACGCTAGGTAGTATGGATATGACAGTTCTTAACTCCCTAACAAAACCTTTAGCTATGCTGAGTACAAACACCGGTAAAGTAAACAGTATGGAGTTTGACATAAAAGGGAATGTTGATGGAGCTAAAGGGAAAGTAATTTTGAGGTACGAGGATTTAAACATTTCTATCATGAAAAAAGATGATGAAAATGATAAACTCAAAAAATCTGGTTTAGTATCTTTAATAGCAAATGCTTTGTTGGTAGATAATGCTAACCCAAAAGGGAAAGACCCATTAAAAGTTGCATATCCATCTTACTCCAGACCTAAAGAAGGTTCTTTTTTTAATTTAATGTGGAAAACTATTTTTGAAGGACTTAAGGTTAATGTAGGTATTACTAAAGAAAGAGAAGATAATCTGAAAAAAAGAGCAGATAACTTTTCACAAGCTAAAGCCGATAGAGAAGAGCGAAAAGAAAAACGAATTAAAAGACGAGAAGAAAGAAAAAATAAATAGATGATAAAAATAAATCATAATTACGGCAAATATTTTGGGTTGTTCCTTTGCGGAGCATTTTTAATTTCTGCTTGTTCAGAAAAAATCACTAACGGGTTAACAGTTGCTACAAGCCTTAAAAAGTTAAGTATTGAAGAAAAAAACTTAGAAAGAATTGATAGTTTATTAGCAACAGCATTAATAAATAATTGGATGGCTGGTGCTACCGCATTGGTAGCGGTTGATGGAAAAATTATTTATGGCAAAGGTTTTGGCTTTAGGGATAGAGAAAGTAAAGCGATGATGCGCCCAATGGATGAGTTTAGAATTGCTTCTATGACAAAACCAATTGTAACCGCTGCTGCAATGAAGTTGATTGAAGAAGGTAAATTAAACCTGCAAGACCCAGTTTCAAAATTTATACCCGAGTTTAAAAACCCAAAAGTTTTAGCCACATTTAATGCAAAAGATACTACCTACACAACAGTTGATGCAAAAAAAGAAATCACAATTGAAGATTTAATGACGCATACTTCTGGTATTGGATATGGTTTTGCAGACCCAAGATTAGCTTTAATTTACAAGAAAAATGGCATTCCTGATTTAGCTTTAGCAGATAGTGTTAAAGTTTTAGATAAAATGAAAAAACTAGGTACTTTACCTCTAGGTGTTCAGCCAAATTCTCGGTTTTATTATGGTTTAAGTACAGATGTTTTAGGAGCTGTAATTGAAGTAGCAAGTGGTAAGAACTTAGGCGAATATGTAAATGAAGTGATATTAAAACCTTTAGGGATGCTTAATACCTATTTCTTTTTACCAGCAGATAAACCAAACAGATTAGCTGTTATGTATGGCGAAACAACAACAGGTAGGTTAGAACGTTTGCCAATTGTTAGCCGAGGTTATAATGTAAATTTCCCTGTTACAGGAGCAAAAACATATTATTCTGGCGGTTCTGGCTTATCTTCTACCATTGAGGATTATGCTAAATTTTGCCAAATGATATTAAACAACGGCAGCTTTGATGGCAAACAAATTTTAAGTGCCATATCTGTTAAAGAAATGACCACCAACCAAATTGGAGACTTAGAAGTAAGTAAAAATAAATTTGGCTTAGGTTTTCAAATTGCAACTGCCGAAGGCTTAAAAAACGGTGCTAAAGTTGGCAAATTAAACTGGGGTGGTGCATTTAATACCATGTTTTGGATTGATCCTGAAAGAAAATCTATTGCTATATTAATGACCCAAGTTTACCCTGCAATACATAAAAACGAATTGTTTAACCAGTTTGAACAACTAGTTAATGATGCTTTGGATAGAAAGCCTACGAAAAAATAAAAATATTAAATCAGGTTAAGCAATTGCTTAACCTGATTTTTTACAATTAGTCAAAATCCATCATCCTTAATATTTTTCTCTATTACCTCGCCATATTTGCCAACTATATCTTTAATATCAGCAGTTTTACCTATAAACAAAAACTGTAATTGGTTATTAGGGAAGTATTTAGCAATAATTTCTTTTGATTTAGCTGTTGTTAAACCATCAACATTTGTTTCAAAGTTATTGATATAACTTTCATCAAAACCGTACCAAAACATTTGTGTTAATAACGAAGCTAACTGTCCGGCTGTTTCATAATCTGGAGGAAACTGACCTTTCACATAGTTTTTAGCAGATGTTAAAGTTTCTTCATCAATTCCTTTTTCTTTGAGTTTCTGTAAAACCTCTAAAGCTTTATCAATTGTAGGTTGTGTTGTTTTGGTGGCTGTAAATGTTGAAACATAAAAGGTTCCCCCATTTTTTAAAGACGAAAAACTACTTCTAGCACCATAAGTTAAACCCGAATTTACCCTTAGCTCATCATTTAGCCAAGATGTAAATCTACCTCCCAAAACCGTATTTATTACTTGTATAGCCACTTCATCTGAGTTGTTTTTACTAATCCCTTTACCGCCAATAAACATAGTTGTTTCTCGGGCATCATCTTTATTAACCAACAAAACTCTGGCCTTTGAGGGCAATGCTGGTACAGCAGCAATTTGAATGTTATTATCTTTTCCTTTTTTCCAATCCGCAAAAAGTTTGGTGATTTTATCTTGCATTTGCTTACTACTAAAATCGCCAACTATGGCTATGGCCGCGTGGTTTGGCTGGTAGTTCTTCGCGTAAAATACCTTTAAGTCCTCAACATTAATATCAGTAATGGTACTTACTTTACCCGATGTTGGGTTACCATAGGGGTGCGCTCCGTAGATAAATTGATCCCAAAAATTTTGAATCACGTTTCTTGGGCTTTCTGTAGCCCTTTGTAACTGTTGTATGCCTCTGGCCTTTTCTTTTTCAAACTCGTCCTTATTAAAAACAGGAGTTGTTAAAACCTCTTTTAAAATGCTGAGTACTTGGTCTTGGTCTTTCTTAGCAAATTTAGCAGATAAGCCCGCTGATTCTTTATTGACATAAGTATTTAAAGAAGCTCCTAAAAAGTCTAAATTTTCTTCAATTTGAGATTTAGTAAAACTTTTAGTTCCGTACATTAACCCGTCAGCAGTTAAAGCAGCCAAACCATTTTGTGCACCGTCATAAACAGCACCAGCAGGTAATACAGCAGATACACTAATGGTAGGCACTTCATGTTGCTCCATTAAATACACAGTTAAACCATTTTTTAAAGTAAACTTCTGATAGGCGGGCAACTTAAAGTTTCCCTGCGCTTGAGTTATAAATGCCGATGCTATTAAAGCAAAAAGCAGTGTTATTGAAAATATTTTCTGCATGTTTTTTTATTTTAATTGATTATCGAGATTCAACTAAGTTCAAACTTGATACTTGATACTTGATACTTTTAAACTTACTCCTCTACATTACTTTTTAACACTCCAACCGTTCTGTTACTTTTCTTAAAATATTCATCGGCAACTTTTTTTATGTCTTCAACCGTTACTTTAGCATATTCATCTGGTGCACTAAATAACTTTTTATAATCGCCAAAAAACAGTTCATAAGTACCTAAATTATTAGATTTTCCGTCAATAGTTTCAATATCGGCATAAAATTTCATCAATTTTTGATTCTTTATTTTTTGCAATTCATCAGCTGTAATCCCCTCTTTTGCAATTTTATTTAGTTCCTCATAAATTAATTTTTCAGCCTCTTCGGTTGATTTATCAGCACTTAAAGAAACATAAATAGAAAAAAGATTTGGGTCAAAACTTTCAGAAAAATCTGTGAAGATATTAGTTGCCACTTGCTTATTATCCACTAAACTGTGGTATAACCTTGATGTTTTTCCGCTACTTAAAACAGAACTTAAAATATCTAAAGCATAATAATCTTTAGACATAGTTTCTGGTACATGAAAAGAAACCATCATATAAGGTGATGCTACTGTTTTTTGCACTGTAATTCTGCGTTCACCAGTTTGTTTAGGTTCCACTAAATGCACTTTAGGTCCGGGTTTTTGGGCTGGAATTGATGCCATATATTTATCGGCTAAACGCTTAACCTCTGCTAATTTTACATTACCAGAAATTACCACAGTACAATTATTTGGCGCATAATATGTTTTATAATAATATTCTAAATCCTCTTTAGTCCAGTTTTTAATATCCTCTTCATAACCTATCACGCTCCAACGGTAAGGGTGTTCTAAAAATGCAACACCATTCACTTGCTCGCCTAAAGTACGCCAAGGTGAGTTTTCTAAACCCGTACTTCTTTCAGACAGTACAACTTCACGTTCAGAATCTACATATTTAGGGTCAATACTTAAGTTTTCAATCCTGTCGGCTTCTAAATCAAACATAGTTTCTAAAGCTGTTGCCGGAAACCAATTTGAATAAACTGTTACATTTTGGGTGGTGTAAGCATTGTTAGAACCGCCATTAAATTCCATGGTTTTATCAAACATTTTAGGTCCGTATTTTTTAGCTCCGTTAAACATCATGTGTTCAAAAAAGTGCGATAAACCTGTTATCCCAGGATGTTCATTTCTAGAACCTACTTTATAAAACAAATACATATTTGCATTAGGGATTGATGCATCTTCTAACACCAAAAACTTCATCCCGTTGTTAAGTGTAAATGTTTTTACATCATCTACTTTGTTTTGGGCAAATGTTTGCAAACTAAAGGTTAGCAATAATCCAACTACTAATTTCTTAACCATAATTTCAATTTAAGCGAAAAGCAATTTAACAAAAACTCAATATCAATCCTACTTTACTGTAATATGTCTTAATAATTTTGCAATCTTTTGGTTTTAAGGCTGTATTTTTTCTTAAAATTTTATCTTTACAAAAAAAACAACCAAAATATGCTTTCCAAAATCAATTTCACACAAACGCAAGCTTACGAATATCTGATAGATCACTTAGTTGATATGGCAGATGTTCACATGAAAGAACTTTTTGAAAAAGACCCACAGCGTTTTAACAAATTTTCTATTCAATTTAACGATATTTTTGTTGATTATTCTAAAAACAGAATAGACGAAAAAACCATGGCTTTGCTTTTAGAGCTTGCTAAAGAGTGTAAATTAGATGAAGCTATAAAAGCCATGTTTGATGGTGATGTGATTAACGAAACCGAAAACAGAGCTGTTTTACACACCGCTTTACGTAACCGCAGCAATACACCAGTTTTGGTTGATGGTAAAGATGTAATGCCAGATGTAAACGAAGTTTTAGGCAAAATGAAAACTTTTTCTGAAGCCATTATTTCTGGCGATTGGAAAGGATACACAGGAAAAGCAATTACTGATGTTGTAAATATTGGTATTGGAGGTTCAGATTTAGGACCAGTTATGGTTACCGAAGCATTAAAAGCGTACAAAAATCATTTAAACTTACATTTTGTATCTAACGTTGATGGTACTCATATTGTAGAAACCTTAAAAAATGTAAATCCAGAAACTACTTTATTTTTAGTAGCCTCTAAAACTTTTACCACACAAGAAACCATGAGCAATGCACATAGCGCTCGTAATTGGTTTTTAGCAAGTGGCGCTGCCGATGCTGACGTGGCTAAACACTTTGCTGCACTTTCTACAAATGCAGATGGTGTGGGCAAATTTGGAATTGACACCAAAAATATGTTTGGCTTTTGGGATTGGGTTGGTGGACGTTACTCTTTGTGGAGCGCCATTGGTTTGCCTATTGCCCTTTCTGTTGGTTACGATAATTTTGAAGAATTACTAACTGGCGCACATGAAATGGATAACCATTTTAAAACTGCCGAATTTGACCAAAACATTCCTGTTGTTTTAGCTTTATTAGGTATTTGGTACAACAACTTTTTTGAATCTGAAACACAAGCCATTTTACCTTACGACCAATACATGCACCGTTTTGCAGCTTACTTTCAGCAAGGCGATATGGAAAGTAATGGTAAATACGTTGACCGTACAGGAGAAAAAGTTAATTACCAAACCGGCCCAGTTATTTGGGGCGAACCTGGCACCAACGGGCAACATGCTTTTTATCAATTAATTCACCAAGGTACCAAGCTTATCCCTTGCGATTTTATTGCCCCTGCGAAATCTCACAACCCATTAGGAGAGCATCATAACATGCTTTTATCTAACTTTTTTGCGCAAACCGAAGCATTAATGAATGGTAAAACAGAAGAAGAAGTGATTGCCGAGCTAGAAGGAAAAAGCCAAGAAGAAATTGATACCATTGCACCATTTAAAGTGTTTGAAGGTAACCGCCCAACCAATTCTATTCTGGTTAAAAAAATAACTCCTAAAGTATTGGGTTCCTTATTAGCCATGTACGAACATAAAATATACACACAAGGAGTAATTTGGAATATTTTTAGTTTTGATCAATGGGGTGTAGAGTTAGGCAAGCAATTGGCTGGCAAAATTTTACCAGAGCTAAAAGACGATACAGAAATTGATTCTCATGACGCTTCCACAAATGGCTTAATTAATTTATATAAAGCTTGGAGGTAATAAATTAATGGCGTTCCCGCCTGCTTAGGCGGGAACGCTTTACGTTCATACGCCTTAATTTAGACTATAGCTACTAAAGATGATACCCTTTTAGAAATTACAGCATAAAGTAAAACTGTTTCCAACTTAATTTATGATTTTTATCTATTTTGTAGATAATATAATGTCTAGAATTTACAGGCATATTCCCATTTAAAAATCGCAATACTTCCCAATTTTTTATACTTTTTGAGACCTCAAGAGCATCAACTTCAAACTCATTTTCAGGCTTTCTATATTCTTTATTTATAATGTCGTAAACATAAATTTCAGGATCAATTTTATTAAATTCACTATTTGTTGTCTCCCAAAAATTACTTTTTATAACGTTGCCATTTGTATCAACATCAAACATAATAATCACACCACCTACAAAATTCCCATAATCTTTGTTTTTAAGAGGAAGCGTTAAACTATCAATATTAGTAATAGGTTTTGCAGCTTTAAATAATGTATTATTAAAGTTAAAGTGGTAGTTATAAATATTAAAATTTTTAGCTGCTTTTAAAGCAGAAATATTACTAACACTCATACCGTAAAAAGAACTGTTAGAACAATTTAGCCCAAAACTTAGCTTACCATTTTTCTCTTGAGCAAATACCAATAATTTATTCCCTATGTTAACATCATAATCGCAACTGCTAATTCCTTCTTTTCTATATCTTGCCTCGGCTGGCCAAGTAAAACTTAAATATTCTGGTTTATTCAATTCTTTAAAATACTCTTCTATTTTAAAGGTAAATGTGTATGTTAATGAATCTTTAGGATAGTTCTTGGAAATAATCTCTCCATAAAAAACATATTTAGAAATATGATACTCTAAGAAAATGTTTGGAGGGGGACAAACACATGCAGTTGAGAATTTACTTAATAAAGTAAAAAGAAAGCATAGTAGAATGTACTTTTTCATGTTTAAATTTAGCAATTTAATACAATGTTTGAAATTCTTTAAGCGCAGGATTACCTAAGTTAGATCTTGCTTTTACTTAAAATATTTAACGGCAGGATAATTGACTAACCCTATTCATCAAATTTTATTTTAAACCTAAATTCATGGAAAAATCAAACATCACTCTTTTTGCATGCACACTGTTGTGTGTTTGCTTTCTATACGCTTGTAATTCTAATAAACCAACAGAACCTGAAGTAAAAAAAATGGAGGAATTTCAGGACAGTTTGAAAAAAGAAGAAGCTCAATTAAATAAAGATATTGAAACCGTTCAAAAATCTATGCAAGATTTAGATAAAGAATTTAAAAAAACAAACTAAGATGAAAAAGCAAAGATATTTATTAAGCATTGCCATACTCCCTTTTTTAATGATGATTTCATTAAACTATAACCAAGGAAAATCTAATGGTAAAGGAAATCAAAAAGAAAAGTCCGATAAACATCAAGGAAAAAATGATAATCATAATGAAAAATATAATGACCATCCACAAAACAAAAATTCCAATAAATCTTATGAGAAAAAAGGTAATGCTGGCAATAAAATTAAAAACAAAGATTTAAATGGAAAAAATGCTAAATGGAAAGTGGATGAGCGTTGGGATGATAAAAAATGGGATGATAACCGTTTTGATACGAGAATGGGTAAAATAAAAGATTTTAAAAAATCAAAATGGGTTAATTCAGTTTATTATCCTGGTATTGTTTGGTTTACAGGAGATAGTTATAACGATGTAAAATATCCTAAAAATCAAAAAAAGGTTAGTGTTTGCCACAAACCTAATGGCTCTAATAATCCTGTTCAAATTGAAGTTTCTGTTAATGCGCTAAAAGCACATTTAAACCATGGTGATTACGAAGGACAATGTAATGATTACGATAGAACCAGATACAGTGATGTTTATTTTGATACAAGAGAAAGCTATTATACACAATACACACAAACTACTGAAACGCTTTCTTTAGGCGAACAGTTATTAGCTTTAGCAATAGATAAACTTACAAACTCTAGACAGCAATTAAATTCACAAAGAACAATATTAACTCCACAAGAAGTGAGTAGAAAAGAAGTGGCTATTATTAACTTACAAAACGATACTTACGTTTTACAAAACTCTTTAGAAAGAGGAAATACAAGAGTTACTCAGGTTAACTATGTGTTTTAAATAAGATAGCATTCCATAAAGTCCAATTAGCGGTTATTAAGCTAATTGGACTTTTTTTTGAGAAATTATTTTTCTAAAATAGCCAACTGCCCAAAATATCATTATGATTAATAAAGTATTCGCTATTTCCTCTTATGGCTTTAAAAACTTGGTCAAATAGTAATTTATAATCTCCGGTTTCTGAAGGAATTTTTTCTTCTACCACATTGCTATTTTCATCAAAAGTGTAAAGCATGCCTTCATTACCATCTTTTTCTTTACCATAAGCTGGAGTCTCCGTTTGGCGCAAGTATTTAGCATTAGCATGTGAAGGGGCTACTTGTGCTTTTATATTTTAAGGCACAAGAAACCCTCGCCCTTTCCCTAATCCCTCATTCTTGTGCCAAACGGGGGTTTACATATTTAAACGCCTGTTCTTTAAGATAAAGAACAGTAAGCCCAGAATTATTGATAAGCAAACTAACACTAAATATGGATAAGATTCTTTAAGTGCAAAAAATTTAGTTTCTGTTTTTTTATTATTTCTTAAATCTAATATATCTGATTCAAGTTCGCTCAAAGCTTTTTTTATGGCTAATTCATTATCGGGTTGTTCTCCTGCTAAAGGAGGAGATGGAAAATTTTCGCTATTAATTGCATAGGGGTTTGCAAAACTTCGAGACCATCCACAATGGCTAACAAAAAACTTATTCCCTTGACCTTTTTTAGAGTACATCAGCCACAATTCGCCAAGCTTTGGATGCACAGAGCAATCATCAATAGTTTCGATTAGAGTGTTTCTACGTTTTCTCCTTTGTATATTTCTTGTACAAATACTTCGATATAAGAATTATAAACATTCCTGACTTGTCCCAAAAAAACGTAATCTGAGTCTTGAAAGTCCTTTTCTTTGGTTACAACTTTACAGTCGCATGCAAATAAATTAAAAGAAGCTATCAAAATGGCGAAAAGAAAAAATAGTTTCATTAGTTTATTTTCTATATTTAAAATACATTGATTGATAAGGTTCTGGCATAGCTTTATTGCCCACCTCTTTGAAATAATAAGTCCACATTCCTCTTACCGTGTGCTTCTTAAATAATTGACTAGTCTCAGCCCAGTATTTACTGTCAATTACCGCAAAATAAGCTTTATAATGATTTTTAAAGCCATCTCTATATCCCATAATGCCATGACCGTAACCTTCATGTATCATTAAACCTCTGATATTAGCCCTCGTGATTTCAAAATCCCCGATATCAAACCCTATGCGATATTTCCCATTATTAAATCCTAAATACTTAGCATTTGCTCCCGGATAATTATTTAAGCTTTTATCCACTCTTCATTCTTGCGCCAAACGGAGAACTTGTTGAGGCCATTAAGACTAATATTATTAAAGTTAATTATATCATTATATCATTATTTTTTTTCATCTCTTCGAAGAGTCTATTATAAAATTCTTTAAATTCATCTTTACTTTGAAGAATATTTAAAATATCGTTTTTAAAAAAAACAACTTTATCTTTCATTTGCAAACTATTTTTATTTTTCGACTCCAAATCTTTAGAAATTACTATAGAAGATTTTAAATTTTGTTGATCCCATATTTTGATTTCACATATTTCAGGCGGCATTTTCATTAAGCTGTCTAAATAGAGATTTTCCCCTTTTACTAAATAAATATTATTGACGACAAATGATCTCTTAACTTTTGCATCTTCTATATCTGTTAACTTAATTTTTTTTTTAAGATTTAATTTTCCATAATTAAGGTTTAACATTCTACTGTTTAAATCATAACTCAAATAAGAATTATAAAAGAAAACAACTTTATAATCGATCATGTTCTTTTTAGTCAATTCGGAACACGAAAAAAAAACTAATAACACAAAAAAGAGGTGCTTTTTTATCAGGGTTTTATCCATAATGGTATAATTTTATAAAAATTTCTCCATGAAAATTCCGAAGGATACGTACCAAGGTTTCTATAAACATTATTCGGTATACTTAATCCAAAAGCTTTCATATAAACACCAGTAAAAGTTGATGTCGCCTTTTCACTATAAATTCCGGAATTCGCAAAATTCATGTTTATATGCCATGAATGCATAAATTCATGTTTAAAAACCAAGTTTCTAAAAACTAATGATTGCCCCTTTAATGCTGGAGCAATTCTTACAATTGAATTATATCGATTTGCAAAACCTCCTCCATAATATCTACTCGTTTCACCCCATGCTGGACCATCAGATGTCATTATGTTCCCATCTTTGATATTATCAATTGCTAAGGTTACTCTAGTGTTCAACTTATCTTCAATTTGTTCAAGACTTAAACCATCTCTTGATCCTATATTATTATCATAATCAAGTCTCATTTCATCCATAGAATTATAGTTTTCTCCGCTTAATCCGCTTCCATCACCATAAAAATACTCAGCTTTTCCCATACCTTTTCCTGTCCAAAAATCCCTTCCATCATTCATTGCATTGATCCCACTTAAAGTCCCTCCTATCAAACCCCCTCCTAAAGCACCCCAAGCGCCTCCTTTTAAACCACTTCCCAAAGCTGAGCCGAAACTTGATCCATTAAGTAATGCGTTGCCGAATCCACCTGCAAATCCACCAGCAAAACCAGCAGCAGAACCAACTACAGCACCCGACATAAAGCCACTACCAACAACTCCCGCAGCAGTTGTCCCTAAAAACCCCGCACTAAATGCTGCGCCACTCAAAGCTGAACTTATCCCAGCTCCAACACCAGCTCCCAAAGCACCCGCAACTGCGCCTACACCAAACTGAACAAGTCCCTTCCAACTAAAATTAGCACCATTAGCTATCCAATTAGAGATTCCACCAATAGCAGCTCCAATTATTAAATGTATAAACTCTCCACTAGGATCCACATGGCTTAGTGGATTATTCAACACATAACCGTAACGATTATAATTTTGCGTATTTGAAGGATCTTGTACAAAATTATCAGGAGCTAAAAAACGATGCAATAATGGATCGTACAATCTACCATTCATGTGTATTAAGCCAACTTTGCTTAAATGCTCATGCCCTGTATAACCACGGTCTAATATCGCAAAATCTGTTAAATTATTGCCATTACCATCGGTTAATTTTACAATATTTCCCCAAGCATCAAAATGTCTTTGTTCTTTGCTAGCACCTTGGTCATCTGTTATTAATAATATACTGCCCAAATAATCTCTGTGCAGATAATACATTTGGCTATTTATTTGTGTGCCAGCGTTGTAGTCTTCTTTCCAAATAGCTGGTGCGCTGTAAGCATCGCCAGCTATATAAAGCACAAATGAGGTGGTACCACTTACTAGGTCTTTGGTAATTTCTACGCTACCATCATCCGAGTAGTGTTTTCTTAACTTACGTAATAAAGGGTCGGCATTTTCATCGCGTTATGAAAACCGAGGACTGTGTCCGGAATTTTTAAAACATCTTTTCAATCGGCAATAACCCCTTTTTATCCTTATAAGTGTTGCAATAATAAATTTAAAGTTCTTTTTTAAAATTATCTTCCATAACCGGACTCAGTCCTCGGTTTCTTGGAAAGATTTAAGTGATCGCTGAAAAAGCGAACACTTAAACCAGAGGGGGGAAATAAAATTATTACTAAAAGTTTACATTTAGTCATCATTTAGAACATGCCGAACAGATCAATTAATTAGTCTCAATTATTAGCATACCAAATTTATATTCTCTTCCATAAATTTTGATAGATTCATTTGGGTCTAGGTAAGCAATAGATTTAATAGATTCCAATTTGATATTCGATAATTTGTGCTTTTTTTCGTTTCGTGACGTTATCATTTCACCATTAAATCTTATCATTAAATTAGTGATAACATTAATACTACTATCAATGAGTTCAACTTTCTTAATTTGTCTTTTTTTAATATTGAAAGATTGAATCATTTCTCTATTAACGTTTAACCAATCTATTTTTAAAATTGGATTAGTTACTTCATTATGACTTAAGTTTAGACTGAAAATATCTCCATACGTATTAAATTTTTTATTTCCAATTAATAAACTATCATTCTGTGCGGATGCTATTTTAAATGATAATATCCAAAATAACGTGGTAATAATGTAATATCTCATTGTTCTAATCCCGTAGTATAATTCCATGTTTTAAAAAACAACAAAAAACGTAAAAAAGTATCATCCAAATTGAATAGAGTTGTTGTATTACCTATATTAAATGTTGTTTCAAACCTATTGACGACAAATGAATTATTTTTAAGATAATCATAAGCACCATGTCCTCTAGCCGTTGTGGTAATTTTACCCTTCAAAATTACTGATAAGTCTTGTGCATTATCAGTTCTGTTACCTAAAGCATCGACAAAAATTTGCTTACCTGGTTTGTCCCAGTGTGTGTGATAAATTGCTTTGGTCCCTGTTAATGGTTTAAATCCACCACCTCCTGGCGGATCTATTCCGTGGGAATGGCGCCAATTTCTAGGAAACCTAATCACCCTGCCATCATCCATTAAAAACCCACCATATTCTTTTCCCCAAAATCTAGATTTTTGAAAATCCGCTTGCATGGCTAGATATTGACGATATGATAGATTTTGTTGACCTAAAGAACTACCACCACCCCATTTCCATGTACCGTAGGAGACACCATGAAATAAAGCTAAAGATAACCCTCCGTTTAGTAGAGCTTGTCCAAGGTTAAAGTCCCCTGATGTTAAAAATTGACCCGCTAAACTAGACAGAGTGCCTCCAACTAATGCTCCTCCTCCTCCTCCAATTGCCGCAGCAAATCCACCGCCTACAGCACCAGAAATACCACCAATTACAGCTCCTTTCAACATAGAATTCACATTCCACCCGGTAGCAAGTCCATTAAATCCTGCTCCGCCTAACGATCCTGCTCCAAAACCTGCAAGAATTGCTCCACCGCCAGCAGCACTAATACCTGCCGCCGCACCACCTGATGCTGCACCGATTAAAGTACCACCGGCAATATATCCAAACATACTCCAACCATTAGCCTTCCCAATTTTATATCCACTATAACCTCAAATCAATGCTCCAATTCCAATAGCTAGTAACGGTATAAACTCACTCCCAAGCTGGTTCGAGCTTGTAGCTCGAACTTTTTACTTTTCTCTTTTAAAATAACCAATTTCTATAACTTGCTTTTTGATTTGTTTGTTTTTATTAGAAACAGTTAAACTAATTGATAATGTTACGAGCTACAAGCTCGCAACAGCTGAGGTCGAATAGCATTTTTTAGAATAATTTCAAGGAATTTGAAATCGACATGCCTTTCCTCATTCTATTAAAAGATAGCGAATCTAACGGTCCATATACTTTTTCTCTTTTCTTATCTATGATCCAATAATTTATTGAAAGACTTGATAAATCCAAATTTGAACAACCAGGATTATTTCTCTGCTTCGCAATTATATAAAAATCATCCGACGCAAATGACTCTACGGTGCAAGGGACTAAGCCTGTAAATGTTGAATCATTAGGTCCTGTTATAAATTGTATAGTCTTGCTTTCGCTAACTAATGAATACTCATTTCCTAAATCTTCTGTATAATCACTGACAGAACAGGAAGCAAGATTAAATAAAACAAAAAAAAGTTTAGCTTTCATAATTACTTTTTTATAGGGTAACTGCCATAGAAATAAATATAATATGGGATTCCTTTGCCTGCCAACCAACTACCGACTCCAGTTCCAAAATTCCTGACAATAAGAGAGAAAGGTGTTTGTTTGGTGTTTTTTGTATAAGGTTTAATGTCAAAATCATAATAATCATAACTCCCAAAAAGAGCCCCATTTAAAAGTTTTAGTCCTATATTTCCATAAACACGTCCATCTTTTGATTTAAATAATGTCTGAAAATAATTTACCCCTTTTCCTCTAAAATCACTTTCTTTTATAAATGCTAAATCAATTTTACCGAGATCTGCATAAAGCGAATTACCATTTCCTTTTCTATACCATTCATTGGCTTCTGATAATGTAATATAGCCGTCCGCATCAGGTCTGTTGTTTTGATATTTAATCTGATCAGTAGAAACCCAATATTCCGGCTGATCCTCTAAATATTTTCTACCTTCTTCAGTAAACCCATATGCAGTTCCTATAACAGAGCCTACAGCCGCACCAATACTCCCGTAAAGTCCACCTAACTTATTTGCATAACCCCAATCCCCATTACTGACTATCATTCCAGTGCCAAAGCCAGTCAAATACCCAGCGGATCCTCCTGCTAAAGTGCCGGCTAAGCCATAAGCAGCGATCGTTCCATTAGAAAATGATCCGAAAAAAGCACTCCCCGCAAGCGCAGGTCCTGCAACTGCAAATCCCCATCCACCCAATCCTCCTGCTACAGCACCGATTCCTATTCCACCCCAAGTTTTTCCGCTACTCCAGTCCCATTTTGTCGGGTTGAATTGCCCATTATTTGCAGCTGTGCCCCCTAAATAAGAAAAAATTGCTGCTCCAATAATTATAGCCTCAACTATAAACTCTCCACTAGGATCCACATGGCTTAACGGGTTATTTAGAACATAACCGTAACGATTATAATTTTGCGTATTTGAAGGATCTTGTACATAATTATCTGGAGATAGGAAACGATGCAATAAAGGATCGTATAACCTGCCGTTCATGTGTATCAAGCCAACCTTGCTTAAATGCTCATGCCCTGTATAACCACGGTCTAATATCGCAAAATCTATTAAATTATTGCCATTGCCATCGGTTAATTTTACAATATTTCCCCAAGCATCAAAATGTCTTTGTTCTTTGCTAGCACCTTGGTCATCTGTTATTGATAATATACTGCCCAAATAATCTCTGTGCAGATAATACATTTGGCTATTTATTTGTGTGCCAGCGTTATAGTCTTCTTTCCAAATGGCTGGTGCGCTGTAAGCATCGCCAGCTATATAAAGCACAAATGAGGTGGTACCACTTACTAGGTCTTTGGTAATTTCTACGCTTCCATCATCCGAATAGTGTTTTCTTAGCCTGCGCTGTAATGGGTCTGCGTTTTCATCGCCATAAAAGCGGTGCGATCTCCCCTGTGCAGCGTTATACCAAAAACTTATTTTTTCTTTGCCTTGTTCTGCAATTTCTACTGGGCTTTTAAAAGCATTATAACTAATTTGTTGTAATCGCCTATCGTTATAATGATCCATAGCAGTTTGCGTAAGGTTATTTAAACCTGTTTGCTGATAGCCGTTATAGGTATAAGTACCCAGTTTACTATTGGTGGTAATAGTACCATTGCTACTATAGCTTTGGCTAAAATTGCCATTATTATCGTTAAAATCTGTTAAGCGGTCTTGGCTATCGTAGGCAAAGTTTTCGTTCCAAGCAAAAACGCTATTGCTTCTGCTCATTAAGTTACCTCTTTGGGCATCAAAACTATAGTTGAGCCGCATCAGCTCTCCTAAAACTCCGGTTATTTTATTTATTTTTATTTCTTCTACAAAACCATATTGATCATAAGTATAGGTTTGCTTAGTGTTATAACCAGCTTGGTAAACTAGGGTTGCTTGACCTCTGGCGTTTAAGCCTGCAATTTCCTGAATGGTCTCCGCAGTACCCATATCTGTATTGCTACTTAATTCTCCATATTGGTAATTGTTTTGAATAGTTTTACTAACTGTTTTACTGCTTAGTTTATCTAATGCTATAGTCTCTTCGGTATCTATCCTGCCAAAAGGATCATAGGTAAAGTTTTTTGTAAAGGTAGCAAAGGGGTTATTTTCTACTTTGCTTATTAATCTTTTATAAGTATCATAAGTGTAGGTATAGTTAGAATTGTTACCATCATTACTTACTGTACTGCTTAAGTTTAAAGAAGTAAGTAGTTTAGAGCTGCTATCATAAGTGTACAAATAGCTCATATTTGTTAAGTCGCCAACAATATGTTTGGTCAATACTTTACCGTAATCGTCATGAGTGTAAGTAGTAGTTCCTTTTGGGGTATTTTCTGTTAATGCTTCCCCAAAATCATTATAGGTATAGTTATATACCCCTGCGGATGGATCGGTCAATTTTGTTTTACGCCCCCAGCCATCTTGTTCTATGGTTTGTACATTACCTGCGTAACTAGAAGATTTTAGGTTGCCATTGGCGAAATAAGTATAATTTATGATGCCTCCAGGATCTTGCGAGGTTACTACTTGGTCTAGTGCATTTTTTGTGGTTGTAACAGATTTTGTTCCATCGTTTACCGTAACGGTTAAACCATTATAGGTAATATTAGTTGTTTTCCCAGTAAATGCAATTGCTTGGCTTAAACGTCCATAGCTATCAAACACTTTTTCGTTCCATTGAGTATAAGAACTGCCAAAAGCAGGTTCGCTCACTTTAACTTCTCGGCCGTATGCATCATACTGGTAAGCTTTTCCTATAAACTGACCAAGAACATCTTTTGTTCTAACTTCCTCCGTTTGCCCTAACGCATTAATTAATGTATAACTTTCTCCACCTTCGTCATCATTATTTTGTATAGACATAAACCCACCGCCAATAAAGTTATAAGAACGATAACTCTTCTTACCTAAATAATCAGTGTTTTCTACCAATCGCCCCCATGAATCATAAGCTGAAGAAGTTACTAGACCAAAAGGATTGGTGACCGTTAAAACATTTCCGAAGAAGATATCATAGGTATAATTAGTTTCTAGTCCATCAATATCTATTGATTTAGTGACAAATTTACCGCTTGCTTCATATTGCATACTAGAAGCTCTTTCTACTCCGCTTGGTATGGTAATACCTTTTCTGGTTATATTCCCGAAACCATCATATTGGATATTTTCTGTTATAAAAGCTGTTCCGTTTCCTTTTCGTTTAATTTGGGTTGGTAAAAAGCCAGTATAAAAATATTGTTCTTCTGTAGTGTAAGTATCTATAGGATTAGTGAGGGTAGTTTTCTTGTTTGTAGGTCTTCCGATATAGTAACTGCTAGTTATGTTGTTATCGTAAGTTATTTCTACTTTTTTAGAACCTTGTCCAGAAAAATCAGAAAACTCTTTTGTTAGGTTATAATAGCTGTCATAAACATTTAATATGGTTGTGTTTGTCCCGTTCAACAAATCTTTGGTGCTAGATAATGTAGGTACATTAATAAATACTTTATTTGGAGTTAAAACTGTTTGGTATGTATAATCAGTTCTATTGATATAATCATTAATTGCTGCACCATCACCTACACCACTTGTACTATTATTAAAGATGGGGTTGCCATTACCATCAAAGGTAGGTGTACTAATATTTGTATTTGTGATTGATGAATTCAGATAAGAAGATTTTGTTGTGAATGATTGTTTTAAAGCTCCTCTTTTTTGCATGTCCATAATCGAGATGTTGAACATTTGGTTTTGGTCGCTTGCATCAACATGCCAATTGCTTTTTATAATTTGGCTAAAACCTAAAAAGCCCAAACCATCGGCATTTGTAACGGCTGCTTTATAACCAAATACTTGTTGAGTTGAATTTAAAAGATAGAATTTCTTTAATTTGGTTACAACCTTTAATCCTGGTGCACTATGAATATCTACAAATGGATAAGTTTGATCCCAACTGTCTTCATAAACTTGCAAATCGTAAGAATTAGGATCGTAAATCAAATCTTTATACTCGACCTGATAAGTAACATCATCTTGACCGATAGACCTAATTAAGGATTTTTCTTTTACATTTTGGGTAAAATTATACATAATCATTCTATTGTCACTCAATACACCAAACTCTAATTTAAAGTTTGTTTTCTGACTGTTTAAAAATAATGGTATAGGGCGATGACGTAAATAAGTACTTTGGTAATCATAGGAACCATAAACAAATTGAGGAAAACCAGAATTAAAAGCGCCAAGGTTATTATAAGTGGTTAGCGCTAAAGAACCTTGAGTTGTTGAATTATATGTATTTATTTTTAAACTTATAAAATCAGTCTTCCCATCATTATTAATATCGGTTGGTATTAATTTTGTTTCCTCTATATTTCCTCCAGATATAATATCATATTTAAATGTAAAAGGCATGTTTTGTAATTGATATGCGAACTCTTTCCCATTAGACATAAATACTGCAAAACTATTGCTATTATTTGCAGTTGGTAAAATGATGTCAATTTTCCCATCACCATTATAATCTCCTAAATATGGTGGTAAAGTGATAGTGAATCTATTATTTATTTGATGTTTTAAAAGTGATAGATTGCCATTATTATCAATTTCATAAACATAAACTTCACCAGCTAAAATTTGGATAATATCTGTTTTACCATCACCATTAAAATCCCCAGAAAAAATATTATTGCTATTTGCGGCTTTAGCTAACATGCCAGTGAGACTTACAAAATTTGTTGCAATTCTTCTGTCTAAGTTAATTAGGTAAACTTTAGCATCTTGTACTAAATGGAAATCTTGTTCGCAGCAATCTGTATCCCACCAATCAGTACATTGTACTCTTCTTTCATAATCTGTTTGACTATAAGGTGTGGTAATTGCAATTAAATCTGTTAAACCATCGCCATTAAAATCACCTGATATATACTTTTTAGGTATTGCAAAACCTTCGGTAGTATAATCATTTAAACATTCAGAATAGTAAGTGTTTGAGGTAGGAGCATTACTCCATGTTTTCTCATATTGCAAAAGCCCTCCTGCGTATGAAACTGTAGAAATAACCTGAAACTTCACTTCATTACTACTTTGATTTTTCACTAGAGATAAACCAGTCCCCGGATATAATTTATTATTAGAGGTTAGCCAATTTACTGGGAAAATTTCTTGAAAATAACCTGTATTTACTTCTTCAATAAAATTATAAGGGCTACTCACGTCTGGGTCACGCATTAACCAATATTTATTTTTTGAATTTGGATACACAACAAAATCTAATGTACCGTTTCCAGTAAAATCGCCCGTAATCACGTCGCTATTATTACTGGCTACCCCTGTTAATCCAATTTGCGCATAACCTGTTGGTAATATGTGTATATAAGAATCAGCATCATAACTAAAAGTAATTGGTTGGAAACTTTTTGTGTTATCACCGTTTAATTCAACAATGCTTTCTACTCTTTCATAGTTTAAATTATTTATTAAGTTATGGTTCAACTCATAGTTTCTATAAGGTATACCGTAGCCATAAACTTTAATTTTCGACAATATTTTATCCAAATAAGTCGAAACACCTGCTACTGCTTGTTGCTCTTTTAATGTTCTGTTTTTATATTCAAAAGTAATTGTATTAATTGCTATATTACCATACTGTATTTGGTCTAAATAAAGCACATTGTATGAATTTGTATAATAATAATTTATTCTTAAACCTTGTGGGTTTTCTAGGTAGTCTATCCCATATTGTAATGTAGAATTAGAATTATAATTACTACCATATACAGCTTTAGAGCCATCAGGGTAAAAAACTTCAAAATAAATTAAACCACCCCCGTAGCCGTAATAACTTCTAGAGACAATTTTTACGTTACTATAATTCTCTGTTTCATAAACTGCCCCTTCTTCTCCATAAATTCCACTTTTTAATATTAATCTCTGCCCATCTAGCGCAAATTTATCTCCTCCATTATTATTTATTGCTCCAATGTAATTATCTAGATTTTTACTAGCTGCAATCCTTGTAATAGACGATAACCCACCTATATTCCATCCATAACCTGCAATACCATTACCTGATTGGCTACTATAAGTCAAACTTATTTTCGGTGCTACCCCATTAACTCCAGCAGGAATAGAAATGGGAACCGCAAATGTTGCACTTCCGGTATTAGAAACATCAATAAGACTTTGAGTTCTTCCTGCATCTATTTGAGCCGTTGGAACACTTGAAGGCTGTGGGTAGGGGTTTGGATTAGGATCTTCTTCTGGATCTATTCCTATAGGATCAATCCCGACCCTTAAACTACCTGCATTAAAAGATTGGCTTTGTAAATTAAATTTCTCAACTTTTTGCTCAGGTACATATCTTATAGTGTCTAATAAAATGAGAGAATCTTTTTTAATCTTCTCTTGTGAGAATGCAATCTTTGTAATAGATAAAATTATAAATAACAGTAGTAATATTTTCTTCATAGCATACTTATATATTTTCTAACTAAATATTTTTATTGTTTAATTATTTTGATAATTTCCTCTCTATTTGATGAGTAAGTTGCCTTTAGTAAATAAGTGCCAGCAGCATATTGTAGAAAAGAAATACTTGCTTCTTTTTGTTTTTCACTACATTTTAAAGAAATTAATTTTATTCCAGACATGGTGAAAACTGTTAATATTTTATGTGTTCTTCATCATCACTAAACCAAGATAAATTGAGTATTTCTAATGTTGGATTAGGATAGGCAGACAACCCACGCTTTAGTAAAGAATTTTCCTCTAGATTATTCTTAAAATTTAGTTCTGTAGATTTATTTACAAGATTACTTGTGGTATATGGCGGTGGGCAGTTTATACATATCCATTTTCTTTCTGTTTGATTGCCAGCAATATCATACTGAAACGATAATTCTTGACCATAGCTGTTAACAATTAGAAAGGATAGAATAATTTTTAAAAGTAAAAGTCTTTTCATAGAATTTATTTAATAAATGTTTACTAGAAACAAATTTCTGTGAAGAAAAAGACAATTAATATTTTAAAAGGAATATTTTATTCGCAATAGAATAAAAATATTCTCCATGTTTAGTAAATTGGCTAACTACTTATGAAAAAAGATGAATTTAGGGCAAAAAATAAGAGAAATAAGAAATAAGCAGAATATTAAGCAAGAAGAACTTAGCGTATTTTTAAGAATAACTCAGGGACAGTTATCCAAAATGGAGAATGGTAAAACTTTTATAAGTTTTGAACAGGTTATTAATATTGCCACATATACAAATACCCAGCTGCACTATTTCCTACCTAATGATTTAGAGAAAATTCAACAGCTTGATTTCAAGATACAATTGGAAACAATGCATCAAGAAATTATGGATCAAAAGGAAACCATTAAGCATCTACTTAAAAATATTAGATTACTTGAACTAGAATTAAGAGATTTAAAAAATTATGATGAATTTAATTAGACAAAGTTTTTCTAAAGTGTAATTACTTTACTAGTAAAGTTAAATCATTAAATCAGCTTAAACTGATAGTTTAGATATAATTGTTATCTAAAAAATATGTTTACATCAACAATAATAAAATATTTGTAGTTTATTTTCCTAAATTATTTTTCTAAAATAGCCAACTGCCCCAAAATATCATTATGATTAATAAAGTATTCGCCATTTCCTCTTATGGCTTTAAAAACTTGGTCAAATAGTAATTTATAATCTCCGGTTTCTGAAGGAATTTTTTCTTCTACCACATTGCTATTTTCATCAAAAGTGTAAAGCATACCTTCATTACCATCTTTTTCTTTACCATAAGCTGGGTCATTCGGTTTTATTCCGGCTAATAGTTGAGGCTCTTGTATGTCAGTACGGTTTTTTATCAATGTGCCATTTATACCATAAAAAACATACGCAGGTTGTTGTTTTACCACCAACATATTAGTAGTTACATATACATTTAGTCCGTTATTATATTTCAAATGAGCATGTGCAACATCATCAACTTCTGTTCCTTCTCTGTATTTACCATAAGTTTTACGAAACTCGTTTGGAATACCAAAAAGAGCAATGGCTTGGTCTATCATGTGCGCACCTAAATCATAAAAAATACCTGCACCTGGTATGGCTTCTTCTTTAAATTTTTTCTCGCTAATTTCGTTTCTGTACCTATCAAAACGCAAATGTGCTTCGGTAATTCTACCTAACCTTCCTGATTTTAATACTTTTCGAACCGCCAAAAAATCGCTATCAAACCTGCGGTTTTGGTATGCTAAAACTTTTAATCCTTTTCTAAAGGCTAAAGAAAAAAGCTCTTCGGCTTCGGTTTTAGTTACCGAAAATGGTTTTTCTATTAAGACATTTTTTCCTGCGTTTAAGGCCGCCTTAGCAAATTCGTAATGTGTATAATTTGGGGTGTTAACAACTATCAACTCCAAATTCTCATCGGCTAATAATGTTTCATTATCTCTGTAAGTTATAATATTTGGATAATCGGCAACAGCATTGTTTTTACTACGCTCTGTTACAGCTACCAGCTCAAAACCGCTGTGAACATCAAAAAATGGTGCATGAAAAATTTTTCCAGACATACCATAAGCCATTAAACCCACTTTTATTTTATTCTCCATTATTGTCTTTGTTAATTTGAAATCTTAAGCTAAAGGTAACATTATAGTTTCTGCCAATCTAAACTCCATATTATCATCAACTAAATAACTGATTGGTTTTTCTGGGTTTTTTATGATTTCTAACAATAAGAACCCCCAACGTTTCCAAAAGTTCTCTACCACTTGGCCGTAAGTTTTAAAAGACCAGTCGTCAAAAACAGGTTTAGCTGTCATGCCACGTAAAGGCATGGCTTCTATAAAAATTTGGTCTTCTGTTGGGATAATATGGTACTCTGGCAATCTGTTAAATAAATAAGCCGAGTAAAAAAGTTTAGCGCACAACTCTTCAAACTGAATGGGATGCAACGTTTTACCTTCTATCTTATTCCAAATTTCTTCGTGGTATTTTTTATTAGCACCATTATCTTGCAGGCACATAATAATTCCGAAGTTTTGGATACGTAAAGAAAAAGTAAGGGTATTTATTTCATCGCGGTAAGCAAATTCATTTTCTTCGTTAGTTACTGGGCACACAAAAAGGCTGTATGGTTTAAAATCTTCAAAAACTATATTATTATTTACTTTTTGCAGCATGGTATGCAACATACCAAACTTGTGTATTAAACCTTGCGACATGTTAAATCCTTCGGCAAAAGTATTTTGATGTTTAATGGCTGTTTGAATTTCTTTAAAAATTACCCCATAAACAGTTTTTGCAATCCATAAAAAAAGTAAATCTTGGTCTAAATTTTTTACCGCTTCATAACCACTTTCAAAAGCAATTTGGATGGTTTTTTCTAAATCGCTAAGCTTTTCTTTTGCAGCATCGCTACATGGCACAACAATATCTGCATAGCTTTGCATGCTTTCATCCAGCATTTTAAAAGGCGTATCTTTTAAATTGTAGCGTTCTGTAAGCCAATTGGCAAATACAGGAAATGGAGTTTGGTCTTTGCTTAATGCTTCGCCGCTTAAGAAACAGTGCGAATTATCAAATCGCATTTTTTTAAACGGATGGTAAAGTTGTGCTGGCATGGTGCAAAAATACAAATGCAAATTAGAATTTGGACTAATATAAGAGCTGGGCTAATAGAATTACATTTAATTAACTATTCGGTAAGATTTTAGGATTAAATAGGGTTGTTGAATGTCTATCAGCTTATCAATTTTTTTGAACATAAAAAAGCCTGAACATTTTTTTGCTCAGGCTCCTAAAATTATTAAAATCAGAAATTACCTACCCATTCCTCCTCCTGGCATTCCTTTCATCATTTTTTGCATTTTTGCCATGGCAGATGGATCAGAAAATTGTTTCATCATCTTTCTCATATCTTCAAACTGCTTTATGAGCTTATTTACTTCGGCTATGTCATTCCCACTACCTTTTGCAATTCTGTTTCTGCGGCTTTGGTTAATGCTATCTGGATTTTCGCGTTCAAATGGCGACATGGATTGGATAATAGATTCTATACCTTTAAAGGCATTGTCATCTATATCGATATTTTTCATCATTTTGCCAACACCTGGTATCATACCCATTAAATCTTTAATGTTACCCATTTTTTTGATTTGCTGTATTTGGCTTAAAAAATCGTTAAAATCGAATTTATTTTTTCTGATTTTCTTTTGTAAAGCTGCGGCTTCCTTTTCGTCAAACTGTTGTTGTGCTCTTTCTACTAAAGAAATCACATCACCCATACCTAAAATACGGGAAGCCATTCTGTCTGGATAAAAAACATCCAGCGCATCCATTTTTTCGCCAGTACCTACAAATTTAATAGGTTTGTTAACAACAGATTTAATAGACAAAGCCGCTCCACCACGGGTATCACCATCTAATTTTGTTAAAACAACACCTGTAAAATCTAACCTATCGTTAAAAACTTTGGCTGTATTTACGGCATCTTGCCCAGTCATGGCATCAACAACAAACAAAATCTCTTGCGGTTGCGTAGCTTTTTTAACTTCCGCAATTTCATCCATTAAGGCATCGTCTAATGTTAAACGACCCGCTGTATCTATTATGATTACGTTATTACCGTTTTTCTTACCATGTGCTATACCTTCTAATGCAATAGCAACAGGGTTTGTAGATTCACGGTTGGTATAAACCTCTGCACCTACTTGGCCCGCTAAAACTTCTAACTGGTCAATTGCAGCAGGGCGATAAACATCACCAGCTACTAATAAAGGCTTTTTACCTTTCTGCGATTTTAAGAATAAAGCTAATTTACCCGTAAAAGTGGTTTTACCAGCTCCGTTTAAACCTGCAATTAAAATTACTGTCGGACTTGCTTTAATATTTAGCTCTTCTACACTACCACCCATTAAAGCGGTAAGCTCATCATTCATGATTTTTGTAAGCAACTGCCCAGGCGAAACTGTGGTTAACACATTTTGTCCTAATGCTTTTTGCTTCACTTCATCAGTAAATGTTTTAGCAGTTTTATAGTTAACATCGGCATCTAAAAGAGCTTTACGTATCTCTTTCATGGTTTCCGCCACGTTAATTTCGGTAATACTACCCTGACCTTTTAATACTTTAAACGCTCCTTCGAGCTTATCTTGAAGATTATCAAACATTATTTAATCCTATTATTTCAAAATGAATTGGGGTGCAATTTATCAATTTTTGATTGAATTATTATGCTTATAGAATAGAGATATGATAATTACTTATTGGTATGATAGCTAAATTGATTTGATTTTTTGAAAAACGACCATTATTTAGGTATTAAAATTTCGTTAATTTCTAATATTCAATACTTTGTAAGTTCATTAATAGGTATAATTACGCAATTTAATTAATGAGATTGATTTAAGTATTATCTAAATTTTTTTTAAAATACATTTATGTAACCGAAACGAAATAATATTTTATTTTAAGTTTAAATTTAAAAATGGGCTTCATTTAAGTTATTTTTGTTTATTAACTAGCTAATCTATTCCCAAAATGAAAAAAATTATTATCCTATCTATGGCTATTGTATTTATAGCCACATTTGCACAAGCGCAAACAGATTCTTTAAAAAACAAACAAAATTCTTATTTAAGCAAACAGCTAAACATTACCGATTCCTTGGCTAAACAAGTAGAGAGCATTATGGCAACTTATAAAACAGATGCTGGTAAATTAATGGATAGCAAAAAATTAGACCCAACAGAAATGAGGGCTAAAATGGATGCTTTAATAGTAGAAAAAAACTTAAAACTTAAAAAAATTCTTACTGCTGAGCAATTGAACAAGCTGTTACCTACTACCGAAAAGAAGAAAGATTAATTTTTACTTACCCTCAAAAATTATGAAAACATTTAAAAAAATACTATTCGCATCACTTATTTTGCTATTTACTATCTCATGTAAAAAAGATGATTTACCTGCTGCCACACAAGAAGGTAAAAATATTATGGCCGCAAAAGTTAATGGTAAAACATGGGTTAAAACTGCTTGTTGGAGTTGCATAGGAGCTGGTGGGGGCTTAAATGTATCATACGAAAATGGTATATTAAGTATAAGAGGTGAACAATTTGTTAGTAAAACAAATGATAATGTAATTGGTATACTAATCCAAAATCCAAAAATAGGAGATAATATTGTAGATGGCTCAAGGATTAATTTAGAGTATAATGATTATGGGAACAAAAAATATTATAAAACTTATAGTAATTCCATAGGTGTTGTTAACATAACTAAAATTGATACCATAAAAAAAATAATAAGTGGTACATTTCATTTTGATGCAGTAAATGAAAACGATTTAAATGATACAGTCTCTATTACCGATGGAAGATTTGATGTAACCTATAACTAAACAATAATATAAAAAACAAACTAAATTTGAGGATTTACCTAATCCTTTTGCTACTGCTTTGCCTAAAACTTAACAGTTATGCACAGCCAGCCGGCTCCAGCAAATTAAACCCAATTAATGTTGGTACACTTAATGCAGGTAATTCTTACACCAATACAAAAAATAACGCAACAGCAAACGGTTTCGGTAATAATATTGGACAAGCAAGTGATGATATTTTCTATAAATTCACAATTTCAATAGCCGCCAAAGTAAATTTATCACATTGCGCATCAGGTTTTGATACCTATATGCACCTTTTAGATATTGATGGAAACACCGTTGCTTCTAATGATGATAATGGTCCTGTATGTGCAGGATTAAAATCTTCTATATCTATTTCGCTGGCAGCAGGAACCTACTTTGTAGTTTCTGAAGGTTATGGGACAAATTCAGGGAATATAACTACAACAATAAATATACTTTTGGCTGGCACAGATATTAATAACCCTTTTAATATTGGGCTTTTAACAAATAGCAATAGCACATTTACTGATACTCGAAATAACAGTACACCAAATGGATATGGTAATAATTATGGGCAAACAAGTGATGATATTTTTTATAAATTCTCGCTTAATGCAACGGCACAAATTAACATTTCACATTGTTCATCAGGCTTTGACACCTATATGCATCTTTTAGATGCAAGCGGTAATTTAATTACCTCTAATGACGATAATGGTCCATTATGTGCGGGCTTAAAATCTTCTATTTCTGTTTCTTTAGCTGCTGGCACATACTATATAGTATCTGAGAGTTATGGAACAAACTCTGGAGCTATAAGTACTTCCATTTCTGCAAGTTTTGCAAATTCATTAACATTTGATACCTATACAGAATTTATAGACTACGAAATGCGGTTTTTAGATAAATCTGACATTACTACAGGTATTTTATACGATAGGGTAAATAATTTGGCTGGTTTAAATGATTTTAATGTTAACAATACAGACACTAGTTCCAATAAACATTTTAAACAAAGTTATTTTGAGATGCTAGGTGCTGCGTACAATAGTAGCAATTGGTTAACCTTAGCAGATATTAAAGATTTAGGTTTGGGAAAAACAATAACAGGGCAAGTGCCTATAGGTCTTTCGTCTTATTCTTTTAATATGATTGATACCAATGCAGTAGCAAATAACCTGTTTTATATGGTAGATAGTGTATTGTATGATACACCAAATAGAACAACCTCTCCGTATCAGCTAGTCAATAAATTTGTTGCTGCACCCTTGTTAGATAGTGTGCCATTGAGTTTCTCATATTATATTGGCACTGAGTTTTTAATAGAACATAGTAATAAAGTGATTAGCACCATACAAATAGATTTTGGTGACGGTGTAGGTTTAAGAACAATATCATTAAATAGCAGTATTCCGGTAAATTATCCTACTTATGGTTTCAAATATTTAAAATTTGTAATTGGTTTTAATGATAATAACGTAATTACTACCTATGCCATGGTTAAATGTGCTGATTTTAATTTAACAATTCCTGAACCAAGTGAAACTTTGCAAAGGGTAGTTCAAAGTGTTGGTAGTACCCAAAATACTATCAATTGTAGCATTGACACACCAAGTTGGATAACCAGTAAAATTGCTTTTCAAGGATATGATGAAACAAGTGCTAGTTTTGGCAGAGGCAATGTGCGAACATACTATGCAATCAATGGTGCTTGTGATGGCATTATCAGAAAACCAATTATTATTATTGATGGTTTTGATCCTGGTGATAGCAGAGACATTGAAAAACTATACAAAGAAGATTTAAATGAAACAGGTTTTGCAACAAATTTAAGGTCACAAGGGTATGATATAGTTATTTTAAACTTTCCCACTTATAAAATTGGCACTCGTTATATTGGTGGTTTATTTCCTAGACCTATTATGAGAGATGGTGGAGCTGATTACATAGAAAGAAATGCGATGACCTTAATTGCGTTAATAGACTCAATAAACACAGTAAAACAAGGCACTGAAAAGCTGACAATTATAGGTCCAAGTATGGGTGGTTTAATTAGCAGATACGCTTTGAATTATATGGAACAGCATTCTATGCAACATAAAACCAAACTATGGGTATCTTTTGATTCACCACATAAAGGAGCCAATATACCAATTGGAGACCAAAAATATTTAGAATTCTTCTCTACTTTAAGTGATGCTGCTAAGGAAAACTTGAAGGATAAAATTGGTTCAGTTGCAGCGAGACAAATGCTATTGCATCACTATACCGATGGTACACCTAACCCTCAAATCCCCATGCCAAATGGTTTTAGAGCACAGTTTTTAAGTTCGCCATATATGGCTAGTTTTCCTAATGGCGATTCAGGACAACCATTTAGAAAAATAGCACTGGTAGATGGTTCTTTAGGAGGAAATGGGGTAAATACAGCAGGAGAAAAAGCATTTACTTTTGACACTAGGCATATTAAAACAAGGTTGTTTTTTATAAAAGTAAAAATAAAAACATTTACTATTGCTTCAGCAAAAATGTATTTCACACCAAGTTATGGAAATACGAATAATGTTTTAACTGCTTGGCGACCTTTTAAAAGCGGTGTAAATAGTGTAATTGCACCATCTAATTCCTCAGGGTACGATACTGCTCCTGGAGGCACTTATGACACACAGGAAATTTTACAACAAGAAGGAACAGGTATAATTGGTTCAGAATCAGCCCACACCATTGCAGGGAAAATATTAAATGTATTTACAGGTGGGGTTTTCAATGTTATCTCTACATTTTATTCGGTTATACCAAATCACAGCTTTATCAATACTAAGAGTGCACTCGCATTTATTGGTTTAAATCAAGATTTATCAGAAAATGTAAGTGTTAGAAATTTAGTTTGTACAGGTGAAACTCCTTTTAATAGCTATTTCGGCTCATTTAACGAAAACAGAAAACATGTTGGGCTGTGGCAAGATGCGGTAAATTGGGTCACCGAAGAAATAAATGGTAATCCTCAGCCACCATCGGTTAATGATAATTCATTTCAAATTCAAGGATCTTCACAAATCTGTAATTCATCAGAAACTTACGGTATTGCCAGTTTACCTACAGGGGCAACAGTTAATTGGACGGTTAATCCTTCTAGCGGTGTTGTAAGTTCTAGCATTTCAGGAAATTCAATAACCTTAACAAAAACCGGAAATGGTCAGGTTAACCTGAGTGCCACAATTGTTACAATGTGTGGAAATTTCAATTTACCCTCAAGAACCATTAATGTTGGTGCTCCCTCTTTAGGTATGCCAAGCTTTACAAACTCGGATAATCAAAGTCCATATTGGTGTTCTAATAATAGTAGTGGCAACTCATTTACAATAGAAACTA
>NZ_JBHULV010000022.1:0-69348 GCF_042684645.1 Pedobacter alpinus | reverse complement strand
GTATTTCCAGGGGATGATATTTTTGGTAATTTTCCTCCAGGCTATTACATATTTCAAATAAGGGCAATTGGTGCTTGTGGCACATCTGATTGGGTGGAAACAGAAGTAGAATCGCTTGATTGTTCTATGAATAATTACCGTACAGGTAATTTTAATATTTATCCTAACCCTGCTAATAATGAGCTTAACTTAGAATTTCAGAGTTACGGTAACACACGCGAGATAAAAGTATTGAATGATAAGGGAGATATTTTAATTTCATCTCAAACTAAAAAGGGAGAGAAAACATCAAAATTGAATACTAAAGACCTGAAAAACGGCACATATTACCTCCATATAACAGACGGAAAAGAAACCATAAAGAAACAAATTATAGTAGCTCATTAACCATTTTTCACCTCATACAAAATCCTGATGATCTAAGAATTATCAGGATTTTTTTATGAACTTTAAATTTATAGCCTCATAAATTTATTCTACCTCTGCAACATCTATATATCAATAATGTTTTAATCATAATAAATTCATAATTGTTGGCTTATAATTGTTTTAATAAATTTGAAGTTTTTTTGTAACACTTTGACATATCCGTACGTCTTACCAATGTATTTTAAAATAAAATTTTCTAGTTGCTTAATTATCTGCAGTTAAGAATTAAAGCTAGTTAGTAAAAGTGTTAATGCAGGTGAACGCCCCGGAACGTGGGTCGTTTTTTTTGTTTATATCTTTTTTTAAATCTAATTGTTACCTAAGGTTTAAAAATTTCCTGCTATTTTTACTCCAAAATTAAGAATATGAATTTCCCTGCTGAATTAAAATACACTAAAGATCACGAATGGATTAAGGTGGAAGGCGAAGAAGCCTTTGTTGGTATTACTGCTTTTGCGCAACGCGAATTAGGTGATATTGTTTATGTTGACATCAATACCGTTGGTAGCGAAGTTAATGAAGGCGATGTTTTTGGAACTATTGAGGCTGTAAAAACTGTTTCTGATTTGTTTATGCCAATTACCGGTACTGTGGTTGAGATAAATGATAAATTAGATGCTAACCCAGAATTGGTGAATAGCGACCCTTACGGCGATGGCTGGATGGTGAAAATTAAATTCTCTGGCAGCGCAGATGCACTTTTATCTGTTGATGATTATAAAACTTTAATAGGAGTTTAAAATATGTTTAAAACGCTAAAGTTTCAGTGGCCAGCTATTGCATGGTCTTTACTGGTACTGATACTTTGTGATATACCTGTAAGTGAAGTACCTGGTCATCATCTCTTTTTTGAAGGGTTTGATAAAATGGTGCATTTAGGATTCTTTTTTGTACTTACCGTATTTTTATTTTATGGTAAAATAAAACAGCAAAACAGTTTTGAATATCGTTTTTATACCATTATTAAAATTGTTTTAGTTAATATAATTGTTGGCGGTGGCATAGAGCTTTTACAATGGAAGGTGTTCACTTACAGATCTGCAGAGTGGTGGGATTTCTTTTCTGATATGTTAGGAATGGGAATGGGTGTTTTTAGTTATTTATTATTGCACAGAAAAGCATATTCTTTTAAAAAATCAGCATGAAAAACCTCTTCAAAATCTTCATCTTACTTTTAGTGGTTTCCTTATTTAGTGCATGTGGAATTTTTAAGAAAGGTTGTAATTGCCCTAAATTTTCTAATAAGCGCATTATAAAATCCGCTAAAACTGTTTAAGGTTAAAATTGATTTTCGTCATTTCCGATTTTCTTATTTGGATTTAATTTAAATAAGGCTTAATTTCGGGCCAACTCATTTATACAAGCATGAAGTTATCGCAATTACGAATAGGTCAAAAAGGAATAATAAAAGAATTTACAGATTTAGAAATGTCTGTTAAATTAATGGAAATGGGTTGTTTACCAGGCGAAGTGGTTAAGGTAGAAAGAGTTGCGCCAATGGGAGATCCAATTGCAGTTTCTGTTGCTGGCTACCAATTATCTTTAAGAAAATTAGAAGCTTCAACTATTGAATTGATTTAATCTGATAGATTGAAAAGTAAAAAAATAGTTGCTTTAGTTGGTAATCCTAATACCGGAAAATCTACATTATTTAATGCTTTAACAGGTTTAAATCAAAAAGTAGGCAATTTTCCTGGGGTAACTGTTGATAAAAAACTTGGCTACACCAAATTAGCCGATGGCGAAAGCATAGAAATTGTAGATTTACCCGGAACCTACAGTTTGTACCCAAAAAGTGCCGATGAAACCATTGTTTTTGAAGTGCTTTCAGATAAAAAAAACCCTTCTTTTCCTGATGTTGTGGTAATAGTTGCGGATGCAACAAATTTAAAAAGAAACCTTTTATTATATACTCAAATTGCTGATTTAGGTATCCCAACCATCTTAGCTCTTAACATGATGGATTTGGCCCAAAAAAGCCATATCGATATTGATATCAATACACTTGCTAAAAGGTTAAATATACAGGTAGTTGCATTGGCCGCCCGTAAAACGCAAGGTATAGAAGAACTAAAAAAAGCAATACAATACCAAACTGGTTTAGCGCAACAGTTACCAACTATTGATGTGGAAAGTATTGCTCCTCAATTAATAAAAGACATTTCTAATTTATTAGGTTTAAGCAATCCTTACATAGCATTACAAATTGCCCATCAGCGTGAAAACCTAAAATACTTAACTAAAGAACAAATTAACAAGGTTGATGAAATAAGTAAAGAAAACGATTTTCATACACAAAAGGCACAAGCTGCAGAAACTATTGCTCGTTACAATTTTATTAACGATGTTTTAATAGATTCTGTAACCTATACTACTGTTGCTATTGAGGAAAGCATCAGTAATAAAATAGACCATTATTTAACCCATAAAATTTGGGGTTTTGCCATTTTTATAGGAATATTATTTGCCATTTTCCAATCTATTTTTGCGTGGTCAGAATATCCGATGATGTTGATAGAAACATTATTTGTATGGCTGGCAGAATTGGGACACAACAATTTACCCCCTGGTGTGCTCACAAATTTATTAATAGATGGTGTTTTAGCTGGCTTAAGCGGCGTAATGGTTTTTATCCCACAAATAGCTTTACTTTTTGCATTTATATCTATACTAGAAGATACCGGCTACATGTCGAGAGTTACCTTTATGATGGATAAGTTGATGCGGAAGGTTGGCTTAAACGGTAAATCTGTTGTGCCATTAATTGGCGGTTTAGCTTGTGCTGTACCAGCAATAATGAGCGCCCGTACCATTGAAAATTGGAAAGACAGAATGATAACCATTATGGTAACTCCTTTAGTGGGCTGCTCTGCCAGATTACCAATTTATACCTTATTAATTTCTTTAGTAGTACCTAAAACAATGGTTTTGGGCTTTATTAATTTACAAGGATTGGCTTTAATGTTTATGTATCTTTTAAGCATTGTAATGGCTGTTTTGGTTGCTTGGATAATGAAGTTTATTCTAAAAAGTAAGTTAAGAGGCTACTTTATAATGGAATTACCTGTTTACCGTATGCCACGGTGGAATAATGTGGGTATTACCATGTATGAAAGCGTTAAAACTTTTGTTACCGAAGCCGGTAAAGTAATTATTGCTGTATCAATTATTTTATGGGTATTAGCAAGTTATGGTCCTGGAGATAAGTTTGAGAAAATAGAAGCCAAATATCAAAACACAACATACACAAGCAAATACAATACTGATGAAATTGAAAAACAAATTGCATCAGAAAAGTTGGAAAATTCTTACGCAGGCATTTTAGGTAAAAGTATTGAGCCTGCCATTAAACCTTTGGGTTTTGATTGGAAAATAGGAATTGCATTAATTACTTCTTTTGCCGCCCGCGAGGTTTTTGTAGGGACTATGGCAACCTTATATTCAGTAGATGGCGATGCTGATAAGTTAGATTCTGTAAGAGAAAAAATGGCTGTCGCAAAAAACGCCAATACAGGTTTGCCTGTTTTTACTATCGCAGCAGCTTTTTCATTAATGATGTTTTACGCTTTTGCAATGCAGTGTATGAGTACAATGGCAGTTGTTTACCGCGAAACAAAAAATATTAAATGGCCAATTATACAGTTTGTTTATATGTTGGTTTTAGCTTACGCAACCAGTTACGTAACTTATATTGTTTTAAGTTAGGTCATAAAACAACTCTTCTTTTCTCCATTAATTTAATTAGAAATTTCTGTTTAAATCTTGTGCTTTTAGTTACAAGTGGTTATAAATTTTGTAAAAAATTGGTTAAAGTATTTTTTCGCATTTTCTACTCCTATCAAAACATTTTACATGTTTGTACGCTTTACCATTAGAAGCTAAAAATGATGTTAGATAAAAACATAGATGAATTAAGACAAATTGGAGACCCACCTGCCGATGCTTTTGTATCGCTTTATTTTGCCGATGCTGATAAAAAATTAAAACTAGATGAGGCGCTTAAAAAGTTAGTGTTTAACAAAGATTGGCAATTATTTTTAGCTACAATTCCGGAAGCTGTTTTTTTCGAAAATGGGCTAAGTAAAATAAATAAACCACCAATAAAAGAGATTACTAATACGCAAACATTCTACAAAAAAAAGGAAGAATTCATTTTACAGTTATTAGGTTTACTGTCGTTACCTTATTGTTATGCTGCCGCTGACGGCGCAAAAGTGCTTTACCAAACAGAAAGAATGTATAAAGATGTGAGGTTGCGTTTAGAGGAAACAGCAGAATTTGTTATCGCAGTTATGAGCAAAAACGCATTCGCTGATGATGGTGCGGGTATAGTTAAAATTTTTAAGGTAAGAGTGATGCATGCGGCCGCAAGGTTTTACCTGCAAAAAATGGGATGGGATGCAAAACTTGGAAAACCAGTAAACCAAGAAGACATGGCAGGCACTAATCTTTCTTTCTCTTTAATTGTAATTAGAGGTTTACGCAAAATGGGATTTACAATAGATTATAAAGATCAGTTAGCTTATATTAATTACTGGAATTACATTGGCGAAATGTTAGGCCTAATGCCATTGCTTTTACCAAAAAATGGCAAAGAAGCAAGAGACATAGATCTTAAAATAGCAGAACGACAGTTTAAACCATCGCCGGAAGGTAAACAACTAACCCAATCTTTATTAAACTGCTTTTATAGCCTAAATGATGGTAAACAGGTAAGTAATGAAGAAATACCTGCTTATATGCGCTTTTTGTTGGGCAATGAAGTAAGTGATATTTTGGATTTACCTCAAAAAATTTTTCCAACATCAAAAAGAATATTGCTACAAATTAAAAGCAGTTTAAGTTAAAGCTAAAAGAAAAATGCACAAAGCTTAAAGCTAAAACCTTTAACAGATTTGTATTCCCTAATTGTGAAATTATTTAATAGTTTATATAATATGATTATAGCTTTTCGCCATGTTGTGAGATATCTAATCCTAAATCTTCTTCCTCTTGAGAAACCCTTAAAGGTGTAATCATATCAGTAATTTTTAACAACAATAAAGATCCAAAAAAAGTAAAAATAGAGACTCCAACAAGTGCCCCTAAGTGAACCAAAAATAAACGTGTTTCTCCAAAAATTAAACCGTTACCAGTTTCATTTGCTGCATTTATTGATTGGTGTGCAAACACTCCAGTTAACAACATCCCAACCATACCACCAACTCCATGACAAGGAAAAACATCTAAAGTATCATCAATAGAAGTGCGAGTTCTCCAATCAACTACTATATTACTTACAACAGACGCTACAACACCAATAATTAAAGAGTGAGGAATGGTTACAAAGCCAGCGGCCGGGGTAATAGCCACCAAACCTACAACGGCACCAATACAAGTACCCATTGCCGATGGTTTTCTACCTTTATAAGAATCAAAAAATATCCATGCTAATGCAGCAGCGGCAGATGCAGACATGGTATTACCTAATGCTATTGCTGCAAGCGTATTAGCAGCATAAGCAGATCCACCATTAAAACCTATCCAACCAAACCACAATAAACCAGTACCTAATAAAACATAAGTAACACGAGCAGGATTATGATTAGGTTCGTTTCTCTTTTTTAAATACAAAGCAGAAGCTAAAGCAGCCCAACCTGCAGACATATGAACAACGGTTCCGCCAGCAAAATCTAATACTCCTAATTTAAACAACAAACCATCTGGGTGCCAAGTAGAGTGCGCTAATGGCGAATAAATAAAAATAAAAAACAGGCAAATAAATAAGCAATAAGATATAAATCTAATTCTTTCTGCAAAAGCACCAGTAATTAAAGCTGGCGTAATAATGGCAAATTTTAATTGATAAAAAGCAAATAATACCAATGGAATGGTTGGCGCTAAAGCCCAAGGTTTGCCATTAATAACATGATTCATCATAAAAAAAGTTGCCGGATTACCAATAACACCCCCAATAGATTCACCAAAAGATAAGCTAAAACCAAAAACCATCCATATTACAGTAATAATAGCCATACAAATAAAGCTTTGCAACATGGTTGATATGACATTCTTTTTATTTACCATACCCCCGTAAAAGAAGGCCAAACCAGGTGTCATTATTAAAACTAAGGCAACTGCTGTAAGCATCCATGCTACATCAGAATAATTATAATCCCCCTTATAGTTATCAAGCGGTAGGCTTGGATAAAAAAGTGTCAATAAAGCAATTATTGAAAGAAAAATAAACGGGATTTTAGATAGTTTTTTAGCCATTTTGGTATAAATAAATTTTATTTAATAGGCTAAATTAAAAAAAGAGATGAAATTAATGCAATTTTTATACTATAAATTATAAAAAACTTAAAAAGTGTAGAAAAAAACTTAAAAAAACCTATTATGAAAAGTGTTTTTAAGAATATGACAGATATGGAATATTTTTCTGAATGCTATAGGAATATGTGGAAGTCATTTTATAGATTTCTATACAATTACTTTAACCTTTTTAATTCAAAAAGATTGATTAGAAAATTAAAATACGGGGATATATGTTCTCAATTGTAAACCCACATCCCCATATTTAAATAAAAAATTAATTTAATTTACCCAATTGCAGTTAACAACTGCAATTAATTTAGTTAAAATGGTACAGAAATACTACCTCACCCGTAAAAGCAGGTTTTTTTTCATCCTTAACTTCTAAAGCTAAGGCAATATTTGCTTTGGTAACACCTCTTAAATTTACAATAGAAGCTAAGCTTACTTTTAACCTTACTTCGCTATCTACCTTAACTGGTTGTGCAAATCTTAGTTTCTCAATCCCGTAGTTAATTTCCATTTTCAGGTTTTGGATACTTACAATTTGTTTCCATAAAAAAGGAATCAACGAAAGTGTTAAATAACCATGCGCAATAGTAGTTTTGAAAGGGCTATCCGTTGCTGCTTTTTCGGTATCAATATGTATCCATTGATGATCAAGCGTGGCGTCAGCAAATAAATTAATTTGTGGTTGTTCTATTTTATGCCAGTTTGATGTGCCTAAATCTTTACCTAAATAAGCTTCAAATTCTTCGTAATTGCTAATTGTTATCATGTTATTTATTAAAAACTAATTTTTGAAAAAATATGTGAATGCTATTATTTAACTTTTTGTTGATGTAAAAGCGTTCCAGCCTTGTGCTTTAATTTCGTGGATGTTCCCAGCCTTGGTAATTAAGTAATTTCCGGCACTTTCCTCTGTAATGTAGCCAATAATAGAAATATCAACATCATGTTTCATTTTATCATAATCTGCTTGTTTAATGGTAAAAAGTAATTCATAATCTTCGCCACCATTTAATGCGCAAACAGTTGGATCTAAACCAAACTCTCTGGCCATATCAGCAGTCATTGGGTCTAATGGAATTTTCTCTTCGTAAATTTTACAACCTTTTTTAGATTGGCGAGTGATGTGTAAAATTTCGGAAGCTAAACCATCAGAAACATCTATCATAGCTGTTGGCTTAATTTTCATTTTAGCTAATAAATCAACAATATCTATGCGGGCTTCTGGCTTTAACTGGCGTTCTACAATGTAATCTTTCCCTTCTAAATCTGGCTGAATGTTCGGGTTACTTAAAAACACTTGCTTTTCTCTTTCTAATAATTGCAAACCAACATAAGCACCACCTAAATCGCCAGAAACACAAATTAAATCACCTTCTTCTGCTCCATCACGGTAAACTATATCTTCTTCATTTGCATAGCCAATGCTGGTTACGGAAATTACTAATCCTTGGCGAGAAGAAGTTGTATCGCCACCAATTAAATCTACATTAAATTTTTCGCAGGCCAAGAGCATTCCGGCGTATAACTCTTCAATAGCTTCTAATGGAAACTTGCTTGAAAAACCTAAAGAAACAGTTACTTGACTTGCTATACCGTTCATGGCATAAATATCACTCAGGTTTACTTGTATTGCTTTGTAGCCTAGGTGCTTAAAAGGAGTGAAAGCTAAATCAAAATGGATACCTTCTAATAGTAAGTCGGTAGAAATTAAAGTTTTTTTATCTTTAAAATCCAAAACCGCAGCATCATCGCCCACGCCTTTAATACTACTTTTGTTTTTTATATTGATGTGCTGAGTTAAGTGGTTAATTAAACCAAACTCGCCTAAACTTGCTATTTCTGTCTTTTCTGTTTGCTCGAACATGTTGTTGAGATTTTTTTTTACAAAAATAGTGAAATGAATTTATACAGGCGATGTTAAATAAATTAAACAAAAAAGCCCCACATTTCTGCGAGGCTTGAAATTCAAATTATTTAATCTACAACAATCTGAGTTTTGTACTGGTTAGCTATGCTCAGTATATAAATGCCTTTCGGCAATTCTTTGCCTATTTTAAAAATCGCTAGTTCATTGGAGAAATTCAATTTATTGCTAATTAGCTTTTTCCCTGACAAATCATAAACAGATACTGTTTGTTCTCCGTTTAAATTGGCGTTTTGAATATGTACTACACCATCTTTTATCGGGTTTGGATAAACCGAGAGGCTATTTTCTTTTAAACCTCCTAGTTTTACTATTCTTATACCCAATTCCTCAGTTTTACCATCAACATCTGTTTGGCTCAGTTTATAATAACTGGTTCCTGCAAAAGGACTAAAATCTATGGTTGAATAATTAGCTCCGTTATCTCCTTTTGAGTTTACATTTACCAATTTTTCAAATGTTTTACCGTCTTGGCTTTTTGATAAGGTGAAATAATTATTGCTTTTTTCTGATGCTGTTTGCCAAGTTAAACTAACCTGTTTTTCGTTTTTTGATGATGCTTCAAATGAAACCAGTTTTACAGGTAAAACTGTAGCTAAAGAAAACCGCTCGACATATAAATTAGATCCATAGGCTGCAATTAAATTATCTCCATTTACTGCCAAAGCTAGATTACTGGGAGTATAAGGTTGTCCATCTCTAGGGATTCCTAAAGAAACCCAATTTGTACCATCGAATTTTTTAACGAATGAGTTTTGACCAGCTCCTCCATCTAAATAAGCTATACAAGGCATATTGTTTACAAAAACTAAATCAATCTCATATGCTGCACCTACAGAAATACCAGCCGAACCTACCAAATCCCATTGATTTAAAGTACTGTTGTATTTTTTTACTACCGCTTTTCTATCACCAGCATTATTATAAGCTAAATATAGGTCTGTACCGTTAAAAGTAAGTTTTGCAGAAAGGGACCTAGCGCTAGAGATAGCATCGGTACCTACTTGTTCCCATAAATTTGTAACAGAATTATATTTTTTAACAAAAACTTTCTCTCCCAAAGCAATATCTGTAAATGCCACGTAAGGAACATTATTTAATACCGCCAAACTAGCATAGTAAGCAGTACCGCTTGATATACCTGCCGTACCTAAAGATTCCCATTGGTTTGCAACCATATTATATTTTTTTACATATACTAACCCACTGATAGCTTCATAACATATAAAGGGTGTTGCGTTATCAATCACAAATCTAATGAGATTAGGATTCTCACCAAAGCCAGCTGGACCTACAAAATCCCATTGGCTTAATGCTGTATTGTATATTTTAACGCCAACTTTCCCAGATGCTTCGCCACCATGAAAAGCCACATAGGGCACATTACCGTTAAAAGCAATTTGAGGCCTGCCAGCGTCCAAAGGTGAAAATTCAGTAGTGCCTACTACTTCCCATTTTGTACCATTAAACTTTTTAATAGTTGTTTTATTATCATTTTCGTAACCAGAAAAAGCTGCATAAGGAGTAGCATCAGCTGCTAAGCCAATACTTAAAAATTGTGCATCTTGGGATAATGGGCGAGAGCCTACATATTCCCAACTGGTGCTGTTAAACTTTTGTACGGCAAGTTTACTCTCATAACTGTAGTCTTCATAAGCAATATAAGGTACATTGTCCACAATACCTAAACTCAAATCCGTTGCATAAAAATTTTCAGGTGTAATTTTCGCAGGCCCTACTAATCCCCAGCTAGTGCCGTCAAATTTTTGTACTGTAGCTCTCGGAAAGTAGCCTCCATCAATTTCAGAGTAGGCTACATAGGGTGTGCCTCCATTAAAAGCCAAATTCAAATCACTAACATCTGAAGCTGAGAAACCCTCAGTACCCACTACCTGCCACTGGTTTAGTGATGAATTATATTTTTTTACCGTAGCATTTCCGGTTGAATAGAAATTATCGCTATACAAGACATAAACGGTATTATCTGCAAAAGCTAAATCAATTCCATAACTGAAAAAATCGTTTTGGCTATCTATTGATGTAAGGGTTTGCCAAGTGGTGCCATCAAATTTTCTTATAATTGGTTTAGAATTATTATTAATATACGCCACATAAGGATTGGTACCGTCTGAAATAATTTTAATAAAGCTTATTGATGTTCCTTCTGTAGAAAACCCTGCGGTACCAACCAATTCCCAACTGGTGGTAGTACTATTGTATTTTTGTACCGTAGCTTGGTTGCTGTTTCCGCCATCTACATAAGCAATGTAAGGCGTATTATTTATAATGGTTAAGCTAATTTCAGTAGCTGCTCCGGCAGAAAACCCTGCTGTACCTACTGTATCCCAAGTTGAGCTAGTGTTGTTAAATTGTTGTACTGTGGCCTTGTTACTTTTATTACCATCACTATATGCTACAACAGGTGTTGTACCTATAAAATCTAAATCAATATGCTTAGCAATACCTGCCGAAAAATTTATTGGCCCAAAATTTTCCCATTTATTGTTTACTAATCTTCTTACTGTAGCTTTTTGTGCTAAAAAACCATTTGAGAAGGCAACGTAAGGGATATTGTTATTTACTTTTAATTTAGGAAATTTAACGCGGCGTTCAAGGCTGGCTTCATTTAAGGGATCTGGCCCTATAGGTTGCCATGTTTGGGCTTTTAAATTATAACAGAAGAGTAAAAGAAATAAGTTAAATAAGTAATATCGTTTTTTCATTTTTTACACGTTTGTGCAAAAGATGAAAAAAATACTCAAATAAGTAAATTTTAAGCAACTCAAAAACAACTCAATTTCATCAATATCAAACTAATCACCTAACAAACAGCACACTAATAAAAGACCAATAAAATTATTAAAAGTTAGATTCACTTCTTGTGGTAGAAATATAAACCATTTCTTAAGACTATATTTTTTAGCTAATTTTTAAATGAATATAAATTACAATGGATGTTTCTAATTACTAATCATATTTTTAGCTTGTTCTAAAATTACATCTTCTTTCACTAAAACATCTTTAGAACTCATCTTTACTTCAACATCTGGAAAAACACCACGACCTTCTAAAACTCTTTGTTTCACAATAGGAATAACTTTAAGTGGTAAGCGTAATCTTAAATGGCTTTCTGGTAAAATAATATATGGAATATTACCCGCGGTGCATTTATTATAACCGCCACCAGTCTCTTCACCAATAAAAGTGCCTCTATTAACAGATTGTAAATTGGCCGAAAGTAGGGAAGTGGCCGAAAAAGAATGCCCGTTAATGATTGCAATCAAATTCCCGTTAAAAACATATTTCTTAGGTTTTAGCAATCTGTCTGTAGGTAATTTACTGTAATAACCAGCACTATCTTTTCTGATGATGATATGATTACCTAACCAAATTGTTGGGTAAAAAATAATATTAGATATCTTACTTACTTTACTTTGTTCTTTATATTTTAAGGCTTTAAATGTTCTTGCATTCATATCAGATCTTCCAGTAAACCTATGTTTTTCACTATACAAATACCTAAACAAAAGATTGCAAGCCATTAATTTACCACCGCCGTTATCTCTCAAATCTAATATTACGTTTTCTATATTTTTTTGTTCAATCTCTCTAAAACTCTCTTTAAAAAACTTATTGAAATTGCTTTTCTCAAAAGAAAAATCTTTCACTTTTACTATCGCTGTACTTTTTAAAGTGCTATCTATTTTAAAATCTAACAAAGGTTTTTTATCAGCATCAAAACCTTTGTACGCATTTTTTCTTTCAAATTGCTTTTTGGTTTTAGCTAATTTCTTTTGCTCAATAAGCTCTTCTTTGTTTGGTTTTTCGCCTTTTTTAGAAACTGGTTTTACTGTTTTTAAAGTGTAGTTAAATATTGTGGAATCTCTTTTGATATTTAATAATAAGCTATCTTTTTTACCGTAAGCTAAATAGTAATAATTAGCAAAAGAACCATTTAAAATCTCTTTCTGAAAAGTTTGATTTTCACCATCAGATGCAAACAATGATTTTTGCTTTGCTAATATTTCATGAATTGCCAAACCGTTAATGCTTAGTATTTCGTCACCAATTTTTAAGCTATCTAAACCTTTAACTTTTTTAGACCTTATGTAAACTTGGTTACTGCTTATAAAATAATTTAATTGCGTTAAAGCAGGCTGACCGGCCTTTTTTATGCTGTCTTTTTGTATTTTATTTAGTGTAATTCCAGGATAAACCAATCTTGTATGTCCGCATTTTACAGCTGTAACCAATGGGGCTAACATGCGGTAAAATTGAATGGAATTTAAAGAATCTGTTATGGCATTTTTTAAACTATCAAACTTAAAATCTAACGTTGGTTTAGTAACATACCAATATAAACCCGGGTGAGTTTCTTCTAAAGACTGTTTTACTAAAGCAATATCCTTTTTTAAAGCAGCTGCACTATGTTTTTTTTGTATGATTTGATTTTGCTTTTTAGTACTGTTACAAGATATAAATGTTAATGCTATTAAAATATAAAGGACAATAAATTTCATAATACGTTATAAACTAAGTATTTTACTTTTGTTTCAAAGGTTAACAAATCTAAAAAATTACAGCTAATATTTATTGATAAATGCTGTTTTCTAAAGCCAATTCCTAAAAAATTGCTATTGAAAACAATAATTGAAACTATTTAATTTGAAATTTAAGCATTTGTTGTGCATTAGTTATTCTATTTTTGGGGCATGAATATTTTAATACTTGGTTCTGGCGGAAGAGAAAGTGCTTTTGCTTGGAAAATAGCACAAAGCAGTTTATGCGAAAACTTATTTATTGCTCCGGGAAATGCCGGAACAGGTGCTTATGGTAAAAATGTAGCGCTAAAAGCAACAGATTTTGAAGGTATAAAAGTTTTTGTTTTAGCCAATAAAATTGATTTGGTATTGGTTGGCCCAGAAGAACCTTTGGTTAAAGGTATTCATGATTTCTTTTTAGCTGATGATGAGCTTAAAAATATTCCTGTAATTGGGCCAAAAAAGGATGGCGCACAACTAGAAGGCAGTAAAGACTTTTCTAAAGTTTTTATGGAGAAATACAATATCCCAACAGCAGCATCGCACACATTTACTATTGATACTTTAAAAGAAGGCTTAACTTATTTAAAGCATCACCCTATGCCAGTAGTACTAAAAGCCGATGGTTTGGCTGCCGGAAAAGGAGTTTTAATTTGTACCACTTTGGCAGAAGCGCAAGAAGAATTACGCTTAATGCTTGCCGAAGCAAAGTTTGGAGATGCAAGTTCGAAAGTGGTAATTGAAGAGTTTTTAACCGGTATTGAGCTTTCTGTTTTTGTAGTAAGTGATGGTAAAGACTATGTAATTTTGCCTTCTGCAAAAGATTATAAACGCATTGGCGAAGGTGATACAGGTTTAAACACTGGCGGTATGGGTTCTGTTTCTCCGGTTCCGTTTGCCGATAAAGCCTTTTTAGATAAAGTAGAAGAATTGGTTGTTATCCCAACTATTAAAGGTTTACAAGCAGAAAATATACATTATAAAGGTTTTATATTTATTGGATTAATGAACACCAACGGGCAGCCAAATGTAATTGAATACAATTGCCGCATGGGCGACCCAGAAACAGAAAGTGTTTTACCAAGAATTGAAAGTGATTTTTTAGAATTGTTAAAAGCTGTTGCCGATGAAAAAGTTGGTGATTATGAACTAAAAATTTCTGATAAAACAGCCGCTACCGTAATGTTAGTTGCTGCAGGTTACCCTGGTGAATACATTAACGGAAAAGCAATTACAGGTTTGGAAAACATTAAAGAAAGTATTGTTTTTCATGCCGGTACTGATATGGATAACGGCATTGTTAAAACTAATGGCGGTAGAGTTTTGGCCGTAACCACATTACAAGATAATCTGTTTGAGGCGCTACAACAAGCCACAGCAGATGCTGGACGTATTTATTATGATGGGGCAACATTTAGAAAAGACATAGGATTTGACTTATTGTAGATTTTTGGGTAATATTATTCCGTAATTACGTTTTATATTTAGGATAATATTACCTACTATTAATTTATAATTATTAGAAAACAGTCTGAAAGCTTATTAACCATTGTTTTGTTTTTATGGCACAATGTTCTCTTTAGTATTTCCAACGCATGAAAATTAGAATAGGAAAATACCATTTTGGTTTGTTGGCTTTGTTGTTGTTTTCAGCTTGTGCCAAAAAAGGTCATTTTGAATGGGTTAAAGTTAACCCCGATAAAATTCAACTGGCCAAAGAGAGACAACCTCAAACAGATTTTGTACGCCAAGTAAATTTAGTTTTAGAATTAAAAGAGAAAGAAAAAACAACCTATTATACAGAGTCAAGTGGCTTTTTTGCAGCCCAATCAGAAAATTTAAATCCGGAAAATTACAAATCTTCGCTTCAAAAAAACATAGCCAAAAGCAATACAAAACATAAAAAAGTAATTAAAGTTGACAAAGCACATATTTCATCAAATCCATTAGAAAACAATAAGGTTACTACAATTAAAAGTCATTCGTCATTAGCACTGTCATCGGCCGATAAGTTAAATAATGCGCTTAAAATCCCTTTAAATTCTAAAGCTTTAAAAAGTAAAAAAAACGCAGCTTCTTTCGGTCAAACCTCTTCAGAAATAAGAGAGATGGCTTTTAAAGATATTAAAAAGAAAAATCCAGAAATAGAAAAACAAGCTGAAGCCAAAGAGAAGAGAGGTAAAAATTTAATGTGGGCAGGTTTAGTTTTAATAGTATTGGGTGGTATTATGGGATTTGTATTTGGCCGTTCGGCTTTTTTAATTGCATTAGCAGGAGTTGTATTTGCAGGAATTGGTTATTTTTTTAAAATTTGATGAAAATGTTTTTCCCGCAGATTTCGCTGATCTACGCAGATTAAGCATAAAGTAATAAAAACCTAACAACTCAACCTATAATTATTCCGCAATTTTACCTATCGTAAATTTTCATCTAAGAACTTGCAATTCGATAACTTTAAAGTTAACTTTGATTTGTGAATTCTCAAAGACAAATCATTTTTCACGAACATTACTTCACTGATTTCTATTTGGAGCAGACTGAAAAGGTACAAGAGAAAATCGAATATGTTTTTAAAATTTTGAAAACTGTTTAAAATGTTCCAAAAAAATTTCTTGACCACTTAACAGGAACGGATGGACTTTATGAAATTAGAATTGAATTTGAAAGTAATATTTACAGAATATTTTGTTGTTTCGATAAAGGAAATCTAGTCGTTTTATTTAACGGTTTTCAAAAGAAATCTCAAAAAACACCAAAAAAAGAAATTGCATTAGCTTTAAAGCTAAAAACAGAATATTTCAACTCAAAAAATAAACAATAATGAATAAAGATAATATTAAAAATGCTAAAAACTTTGACGAGTTATTAGATATTAAATACGGAAAAATTGGAGCTGAAAAAGGTGATGAATTTGAAGAAAAAGCTCAATATTTTGTAATTAGCGAAATGTTAAAACAAGCTAGAAAAGAAGCGAATATGACTCAAGAGCAATTGGCTAACAAAGTTGGAACGAAAAAAAGTTATATTTCACGACTTGAAAACGGGAAATGTGACATTCAACTTTCCACCCTTTATAGAATTTTTGAATTTGGACTTGGAAAACGGATAAATTTAATGTTTGGATAAAATACCTAAGCTTAAGAAGAATTACATGTTGTTTTTGCAGGAATTGGTTATTTCTTTAAAATTTGATGAAAGGGTTTTAAACCATACTTCGCTGATTAAAGCAGATCATGCATAAATCAACGAAAGTTTAAAGCCTTACTTCAAAACCTCTTTCAATTTATCTAATAAATCTCCTCCTCTTAAATTTTTAGCTATAATTTTTCCATTTGGGTCCAATAAAAAATTTCTTGGGATAGAAGTTATATCGTATTCTCTTGCAATATTCTGACTACGGTCTAAAAGCTGTGTCCAAACTAAACCATCTTGTTTTACTGCACTTACCCATTTATCTTTACTGGTATCAATAGAAACGCCTAAAACAGTAAAGTTTTTGTTTTTATAAGTTTCATAGGCCCTAACCACGGTTGGGTTTTCTTGTCGGCATGGGCCGCACCACGATGCCCAAAAATCTACCAAAACATATTGCCCTTTAAAGCTTGAAAGTTTAATAGCTATACCTTCTGCGGTTTGTTCTTCAAAATCCATAGCTTGGGCGCCAATACCTGTTTTTCTTTCTAAAACTAATTTTTGCGCTACCGCATTTGCAATTGGAGACTCTTTAAGTTCTGGAGATAAGGCATTATAAGCTTTTTCTACCAGCTCCAAATTCATGTTTTCAGTAGCTAAATCGGCATTTAAGCTATAAAGACTAACATAGCTTTTAGGGTTTGCAACAATAAAATCAGCAATTGCAGTTTTTCTATCATCTAAAAATGCTACGTACCTATCCTGAAAGCCTTTTACCAAACCCTCTTTTGATTTTTCTTTATCGCTTAAGTTCGCAAACTCTTTGCTTAAGTTCATCAATCCTGCATCTATTTTTTTTGTACTTTCTGTAAGTGCTGCATAGTCATCGGCAATAGCCAGACCACTTATTTTTGCCTTAGCAACAGAATCTTTGGCTGTTAAAGTTGCCACTCCGGGCTCAATAAAAAAGCGGTAAATATCTTTTGCACTACCTTTGGTGTTTAAATCATTTCCGCTATGATCTAGCAATAAAATAGCTACAGATGGAGCTTTTAAGTCAATATTAAATTCAAATTTACCATTCACCGTTTTGGTAGAATCTAATTTCTCAGCATTACCTTCAATATGAATAAGGTATATGTTTTTATCACCATTTAATGCCTCAATATTACCTTTAAGGTTAAGTTTATCTTGTGCGTTGCTTAAAAAAGGGAAAAGCAAAAAGGCTAATGATAATTTCTTCATCGTTTTAATTCAATTTTTGAAAGGTGCGCCACCATAAATCGGGCATTTCGCCAGATACTGCTAATTGGTAATCTCCGTAAAGGCAAGGCACTAAATGATAACGCTCATTTTTAGATCCCATTGTTGGGTATGGTACTTGCATCCACCATCTATCTGTTTTTTTACTTTTTATAAATATTAATTCATGAGCATCCTCTTTTAAACTGGTTTTGTAAATCACATAATCTGATTTTGGTTGTAAAGGGATGTCTTTTTTACGGTTATAAAAACCATCTAAAACGCACCATATCATTTGCGCAATTAACATTGCTGTTTGCCCATTTTGATCATAAGCTGGGTTAAACTCATAAAAACCAATGGAGCTCAATTTATCGCTATAACCGGCATACCGGCATAGCTGACAAGCTTCTTCGCCATAAAAACCGTTTGGCCCTGCATTAGCATTTGCTTTGGCATCTGATGATCTGATGCTCGAAATATCAAAGCTAATCATGTCAGCATTTCTAATTACAGGCTCTGCAATGTGTACTGCTCCGCTAATTTCACCTAAACGCTGTGCATCAAAAAACAGCTTATCCATTACCCTTAAACTATCTTGGTTTACATAATAGGTTTGGTAACCTAAATTGCTAAAATTGAAAAGGTAATTGGGTTGATGTAAAAATATTTTATTAAGATATGATATAGAATTGGTTACAATAGTGTCTTCAGCCGATTCGTCTAAATCAAAATGAGAATCTATAACTACCAAATCTACCTTTTGCTCAAGCTGTTCGTAAGCCATATACTGGGCATAGGTTAAATCTTGCCCACCTCCTAAAATTACAGGGAAAATGCCTTTCTTAATCAGCTCGGCAACTGCCATTTTAAGTGCTATATAGCTGTCAGATGGTTTTTCGCCAGGTTTGATATTGCCTAAATCAACTATTTTAGATTTAAAACTTCCTTCATGTAGTTTATAAAGTTGCTCCCTCACATAATCTGGTGCCAATGCGCAACCTTGGTTATTTACAGCTCCCCTATCTTCTAATACGCCTATTAGAGCAACATCATAAGCGCCTTCCTCCAAATCGGGAAAGTTTTCTTCATAATGTGCTATTTTTAAACCCAACTGACTGGTATAGTACCCATCTTTTGGAGCAAACTTTGAAATATCCACAGGGGAAAAGAAATCAGCTAATGACATAATTTAATTCTATGACACCAAATATCTATTTTTTTAAATGAATTGGGGTAATTTAAAATGTAAAAATTAAGATTTATTAACCATGCGGAATGGTAGATATTTTCGCAAAGTTAAAAGGAATTTGAATTTTATTATGGTTTAGATTGTAGATTATATAAACCAAGACTTACGATTTTTTTAATTCGATGAGTGAATAAAATCGTAAGTCTAGATGTCCATTATGAAAAAAATCGTTTTTACAATTGATGTTTTGGGTTTCATCTCCCGCAGATTTTGCTGCTTTTCGCAGCTTATATTTTGTTAATTATACCTATTGTAAAAAGTGGTAATTCGTTGTCTTAATTGATCATAAATAGGACCTGTAAAACCTATAAATAAATCTTGCGGAGCGGGCATTCTGCTTTCTCTTCTTGCTAAAAGTGTTTTATCCTCATTGGTTAAAGCACTTTCATCACCACGGTAAGCGCCCCAGTAATCTGTCCAAATGTAAGTGCCGGGCATTTTTTCTTGGTTAATTACTTTGTTAGTTGCTAAATCAACAATCCTAAAATCTAATAACCCTGTAGAAGTTATAGTTTTATCAAAAGTGGTTAGTTTACCTGTTACAGTACCATAAACAGGTCTTTTAACCGAATCTCTGGTCTCTCCAATTTTAACATTTTCTTTTTTAATGTCTTCAATCCGTTCTTTAATATAAGTTTGTCCAACTATAAAATCATCAAAGTTAAGTTGCAACACTTGGTCAAATTTTACTCGCACCATCATTGCTTCTTCTGGCGTATAAAATCTCACAAAGCTCTTTCTTTCGTAATTTTTCAAAAACTCATTTATTTTATTCTGAAAATACTCGTTACTTAATTTATAAATTCTTGAGTTTACCTCCACAGTTTCAACCCTAACTCTAATAACAGCTGCCCAATAAGCACTATCCATCATGCTTTGTGCGTCTTTGTAATCGGGATATAGTTGTTCTGCTTTTTCAAAATTATAATAAGCTTCTTTGGCCGAATTTCTATTTTTAGTAGCTAAAAATTTAACGCCTTTATTGTACCTCACCTCTGCGGCAAAATACTTAGCATCGCTCATTTCGGCAACATATTTTGGGGCATCCGGTATTATTTCTAAACAAGCTGGGCAACTAGCAATCGCATTAGCTAAAGAATTAATACTGGCATATTCATTAATTATTTTCTCCCATTTAAAAGCATCATCAGTTAATTTAATATCGCTAATTCTATCCAAATGTCTATCTAAAGCATAATCATAGCCCTTTTTTAAAGTTTCTAAAGCTTTCCCTTTAGATGGATTACTTTTTAAACGATTAATTGCAGCATAAACAGCCTTGTCATAATCTCCGCTTTGAAGAGATTTTCTACCACTGCTACAAGCACCTAAAACAAAAACGGTTAATCCGATTAAGAACGTTCTAAATAATTTGCTATTCATGATATTAAGGTTTAAATATTGTTGATGATTATTATGAAGACGAAGTTTATAATTATTCGGTTGCATTAATTATAAAACAATTGTTCTAAAGGTAAGATTTACCCTAGGCAAGCTTATTTTTTTTGTTGGTGGTAAGCGGTGAAGCCAATTTGTTTGGGTAGCGCCATGCATTAATAATAAACTTCCGTTTTGTAAAAATAGCTCTACTTTTTCTTGTGTTTTTTTATGTTTAAAAGCAAATTTACGCTCGGCACCAAAACTTAATGATGCAATTGCGGTGTCTTTTCCTAAGCTTTTTTCATCGTCGCTATGCCAAGCCATTCCTTCTTCGCCTGTCTGGTAAAGGTTTAGTAAGCAAGAATTAAAAGTTTTTTGTGTAATTTCCTCTGTCAGTTTTTTTAATGTTAACAATTCGGCTGTCCATGGTAAAGCTTCTCTGGTAATCTTGGAGTAAGTATAAGCAAAATTTGAATCGGCGTACCAAGCTACTTTTCTTTTAGTGATGATGTGTTTACCGTAAATAATGGCTTCATCGTTTTTCCAAGCAATGTTATTTAATAGCTGTATGGTATATTCTTGAGCTGCTTTAACTGACATTATTTGCCCATAGTAATTTACAATACCGTCTTGTGGGAGTATGTTTGGGGCAAAAGTTGAGTTAAATAAATCCATTAGCGTTAAACAAAGGTAAGTTTTTTTGGTTTGTTTTTTGAAAAACAGCAGTTGGTTTTCCAAGGTAAACGCATTAAAAATTAAGGTGTCTGGTTAATTATTTCATCTCCCTGCCTGCGATGTTCCTTTTGCTTCTGATACTGATATTTTTAGTTTTCTCGCTTTTCAGAATGTTTATTGCCAGTTAATTAGTCATGGAGAAGTTCTGAGCAGCATTTTTTTGGTAAAAGGCAGCACTTTCTAGTTTACTTGCATTAATTAGTAGAGACGCTTCGCTTAATTCTACAAACAGATAGAGCGGAGTCGAAGGAGTGTGCTGGGCGGATACTTTGCTTAATGGTAATGCTTCGACTCCGCTCAGCAGGACAAAACGGGTCTATTCAATAAGAAAAACTTCTTTTAAGAGGAAATAGTCTTAATCTCATAGGATTTAAATTCCTACCTATTTCCTTTTGCCCTATTGTGAGTTTTACATAACATTTGACAGTTTTTAGAGTTAGTTGTGCCGCCTTTGCTCCAAGCTGTAACATGGTCGGCATCCATCTCTGCTAGTTTCCAAACCTTAGTTTTACTTGAATCGTGACCTAGCGCACATAAGGGGCAATTTGAAACTCCTTCCTTTTCTGATTGCGCTGTTTGAGTTGCATATATAGATTTTTTTGTTGCTTCGTCAAATACTCTGACTTCAAGTAGCTTTGTGTCTGATAAACTTCCAAGTATGTATTCAAATATTCCTTTTCGGTTTTTAATGTATGGGTCTGAATAGAGTTTTTTTATCTCATCTGATACCGCTTTTGAATTGTAAGGTTGCTTACGATAGGTTTCATATAAACGCCCCCATTCAAGACCTTTCATCTCACTTTCAACGTCAACAAAGACTGTAGAAACCCAGTCAATTACGCTTGTGAAATAGTTTTTTAATTCAGTGATGTTCGTATCGAACCGATGACGACTCATGTAGTCATCAATGTTTGTTTTACTTACCCAGTCCAATGCTCGTTCCAAAAAATCTTGACGGTTAGCACTTCCAGATATGTAGGCGCTCCATTTTTGGATGTTTGAGTTTTGACTATTGCTAAATTCCTCTTTACCAAGTGTTACATACGGACCAGAATATATTGCATTATTTATTTCCTGTTGATTGAGCGGAACACCAGCAATGTTAATCGTCTTAAACCATTGTTTTATTTCAGGTTCTGTTCCTTCACACTCATAGATTAGGAGTTTGGTTTCTAATATTTTATTTTTGAGTTCGGTTGCGAAACTACTGAAATATTGTTGCATTCCATTTTCATCTTTGATTGCAAATTTGTTAGTAACAAATCTCCCAAAACTTGTTATACGCTGTTGACCATCTAAAACCTCCAAATTATCATCACTTACCTTATTGAAGTAAATTAAGCCCAATGGATAATCCTTAAGGATAGATTCTATAACGGCGACATCTCTTTTACCGTCTGCATAAATGTAATTACGCTGATATTCTGGCTGAATAGTTAGTTTGCCTGATAAACCAAATAAACCCTTTCCTTCAAGCTCATTATATATAAATCCCTCACAAATTTCTTTAACAGTGAGGTCTATTCTTAGTGTTGTTTTCATTTGTTTGACCCTTTGTGTTTAATAAGTACTCTTTGATAGACTTTTTCCAATAATCCATCTCTTATAATTACGCCACTTGCATTCAAATCATAAGTTCCCTTTTTACCAAATTTATCGAGATAAGCTTGTTTACATTCTGCAGTAGTGTAAACTTTTACTTTTAAGTTATACAGGTCTTCATTTTCACACATTCCGACAATTTCAAATTGTTCAGGAGAATATTTATCTAAGAAAGTAATCGGCACACCCATCACACCTACGTAGTCGCTTGGGATGGAGTCTGTAAAAGATACATCAATGGCTGCGTAGTTTTCATACTGGTCATAAGAATCTTTACCCTTTATTTCTTTGTGTTTACTAAATCTTAAATTATCTTTCATTGACATCAATGGCATTGGTTGATGGCGTCTTCCATGGTCAATGTTTGTAAACCAACATACTCCAGGAACACGATTAACTTTTTCCCCATTTTGCTCTTTTTCAAATTTATAGGTTTCGGAATAAACGAAGTCAGACGGTACTTTAAAATACATCCCCTTATTGAAATTGGTTGCACCTAGCCACACATTATTTTCTTTTATATGAGGGAAAAATTCCTTATAAGTGATAGCATTCATATTGCCGATTAACAAAAACAGTTTCTTTGCATCTAAGACCCAAGCTAAAAAATCACGAAACAATGAAAATGGAGGATTTGTGATAATTATATCAGAGTCATCTCTCAGCTTTTTTATCTCAATACTATTAAAGTCACCATCACCTTCCAAATACTCCCATTCCAAATCATTAACGTCAACTTTACCATCTCCTGATTTATCTCTAGTTAACGTAAATATTTTACCGTTTTTTACGGTTTTATTTTCATCGAATTGTGGATCATTAACTTCAAAAAGAGTAGGTTGATAATCGCTTTTATAGTTTTTGCTTTCAGGTGCATAGCTTGTGCTAACCAATTTTTTAAGCCCAAGTCGTTCAAAATTTTGTGCAAAAAACTTAGTGAAGTTGCTCCACTCAGGGTCATCACAAGGCATAAGAACTGTCTTTCCAAAAAAAACTTTAGGATTAAATTCTAAATATGCTCCAATTTCCTTTTCTATATCGTGATATTGGGTATAAAATTCATCATTCTTTGCATTTCTTGCATTTGTAAGGTTGCTGTTCGCCATGGTATATTCCGGTATCTTTTCGTTTAAAAGTTCGTTTTGATGATGAGTGAATTATAAATTTGCTTTCAACCCTCCATCATTTCTATTTTGTAGGTTAATCGCCCGAATTATGCATCCTCAACGCCATTTCATACTCTTGCTCATAAGGTAATTGAAGTTGCGCAAGCATTTCGGGAATGGCTATGGCCCAGCTTACATAGTAGTAGGCCAGAATGTGATAACCCGAGAATGTTTTATTGGCTATGGCACTTATTTTATAATTGGTTTTTTGGGTATCGTAACCTTGTGTGCCTTGCATGGCTATTTCTAGCGCAATTTTTTTAGTTTCTGTTTGTGCTTTGTTTTTAAAAAACTGTAAGGCATCCACCATAAACATCACTATAGCCATGTTTAAGCCGTTTTGTTCTTGTGTTTTTAGAAATTTATCCGTTTCCTTTTCGTATAAAGGATTGGGTGCTTCTAAATCAAAAGGATCGTTTTCTATAGCCGTTAGCAGGTTTTCTATATTGGTTCTTTTGTTGCGGTATTCGTATTCGTTTACCAGCTCAAAATTTTGGTTTAGCTTTAAATCTTGTGCCCAATGCAAAATCATTTCATACTCTTCTGCCGGTTTTTTATCTTCTTTATAATCTAGGTATTCGGTATAAAAATCGTTTGCTTGCTTAAGCTCGGCAGGGCTTGCGTTATAGTCTCTAATAAAATCTAAACCAAATAAGTCTTTAAATTGGAGTGCGCCAGTAAGGTTATATACCTTGCTTTTAGAAACAATATCTTTTGGCGAAAGCTCAACTATTTTTGGGTCGGTAACGGCTTTAATACCTTCTTGTAATAGGTGATGTAACGATATAAACTGATAGGGGCGTAGCTCGGCATATTCGTAATACAAAAAGTTTTCTATCAGCAAATCTATCGGGGCATTAAATATTTGGCTGTTTAAACCTGTAAAAAGTCCTTCGCTAAATTGGTCTATGGTGGCGCTTGGTAAGCCTAAACTTTTTAATTTTTGAAGGGTAGGGACAATTGTTTTTACAAATTGGTTTTTATGCTGCTGCGTGGAGGTAAATAACTGATTAAGATTTGCTTTTTGGGCGTCAATAACAAAATCCAAATGAGTCATTTCATGCATCACCAGATGTTCTACCGCAGGGTAATTTGCTTTAAACTTTACCAAGTGTTTATCTCGGTCGTAATTTTCGGCAAATTCAATTTTTGCAGCGGTGGGGATGCTATCGTCTTGTATAATGTCAATTTTAACTTCGCCCTTAGTTTCTAACAGATGGCGGTAGGCTCTAAAAATCTTTTTGCCAGCATCTGTAGCTATAATTTTTTGGGCAATTTCAAAAGCTCGCCTACAAGCGTTTTGGTAAAGAATATCTTTATTTTTACTGGTTTTGATGGCTTGTATGGTGCTGTGAAAAGCAGAAGGTAAGTCGGCTTCCATTTCGGCAATCATGCCAAGTTCAAAATGGGTGTTTGGATATTTATCGTTTATTTTAATGGCTTGCCACAGGTAATTTTTGGCTTCTTCTAATTTGCCTTGCTGCATTAATATTGCGCCAATGTTGCTGATGGTGATGTAATCTTTAGGATTTGCAACAAGGGCTTGGTCGTAATATTTAATGGCTGTTGGAACATCATTTTTGAATTTTGCAAAAATGTTACCCATCATTAATAAAGCGTAACCGTTTTTTGAATCCCAGCGAAGCGCGTCTATTAAACAATTGATGGCTTCTTCTTGCTCGCCTTCGTCAGAAAGTATTTGTCCCAAAATGCGGTGATATTCCGAAACCGTGGGATTTTTTTCGATAAGATTTTTTAGGATGGGTTTTGCCTCTTGGTAATTTCCTTTTTCGCAAAGGGCAACGGTTTTGCGGTAATCTGAGTTTTGAGAAACAATAGTTGGGGTATCAATTTCTATTATAACCCAATCTTTTTCTATGCTTACTTTTGGCTTAAAAGGGCCATAAGTGTAGTAGGATTGTAACCTACTGGTTATTAGGTTATTACCCCCCCCCCATTAATTCTGGGAAGATGGTATATAAGAATTGATTTATCTGATGTTTAATTTGCATTTAAAGTATTTGTTGCTTTTATAAAGACTCTTTTATTTATTTCGTTTAAAATTAATCTTTATTTTAAGTTTAAAATTAGCACTTGTAATTTTACAACCTTGATGATTAAGCTTTTAAAAATTTTGTTTGGTTTAAGATCAATTGCTCAAACTATTTTATTGCGCACTTAATTTTTAATTCGTCGATTTTTTAAAGCTTTTTTTGATTATTGTTTTTTCATAATTGACTAAAGTAATTAATATTTTTTAACCTGTATTTATGTAGCATGCATAATTTTAAGGTTTCGGCTTTTTTTGGCTTATAATTTTAGAAATAACTGGCTCAGCAAGCATTTCTTTTTGATGTTTTTTGGTTAACCATTAATTGCTTCTATTTATGTATAGCCTATAAACGTGAGTTCGATAATTTTTGCTAGTTTCTAATGTCCCAAACCAAGTTTTTTAATTTATACGAGAGCGTTCACGATAGAAGCGGCATCCTTTTTTTGTAATCCTGAGCGGAGTCAAAGGATAAGACAAAAAAGATACAGCGAAAAGCGAGTTAAAACGCCCAGAAGCACTGTATTTGAAGCGCATAACATTTACCATGATCACATCATAAACAAATCAAATAAAAAAATGCCTCTTCAGAAATTAATCTAAAGAGGCATTTTATGAAAAACAAATCTAAATATTACGATTTTATAAACTCGGCAACAAAGAAATCTCTGTTCATGCGGGCAATGTTGGTTACCTTAATTTCTTTAGGGCATTGTGCTTCGCAAGCGTAAGTATTGGTACAACCACCAAAACCTTCTTCGTCCATTTGTAATACCATAGCTTCTGCTCTTGAATAACGTTCTGGCTGGCCTTGTGGCAATAAAGCGTATTGCGATACTTTTGCAGATACAAATAACATGGCCGAAGCATTTTTACATGCTGCAACACAAGCGCCACAACCAATACACTCTGCCGAGTTAAAAGCCTCATCAGCAATTACCTTTGGGATAGCTATTTCGTTAGCATCTGGCACACCACCAGTACCTACAGAAACGTAACCGCCGGCTTGTTGTATTCTATCAAATGCAGAACGATTTACGCTTAAATCTTTTACTACCGGAAAAGCAGCTGCTCTCCAAGGTTCAATTACAATAGTATCGTTATCATTAAAACTACGCATGTGTAATTGGCAAGTTGTAGTTGCTCTTTTTGGTCCATGTGGCTCTCCGTTAATTACTAAAGAACACATTCCGCAAATTCCCTCTCTACAATCGTGGTCAAACTGAATTGGATCTTCAGATTTCTTAACCATATCCTCGTTAACTACGTCTAACATTTCAAGGAAAGACATATCTGGTGAAATTTCTGAAGCTTTATAAGTCACAAATTTACCTGGTGTATTGCTATTTTTTTGACGCCATACTTTTAACGTCAAGTTCATATTTCCACTCATATTTTTAGTATTGAGTATTAGTAGTGAGTAGTGAGTAGTGAGTAGTGAGTATCAAGAATTTGTAAGGTCTTGATACTTGATACTTTTTACTTGGTACTATCTACTTGATACTTATTTATAACTTCTTTGTGTTAATTTAACGTTTTCAAAAACTAATTCTTCTTTGTGAAGGGTCTCTGGCATATTATCGCCTTTGTATTCCCAAGCGGCAACATAAGCGTATTCTTCATCGTTTCTTAAAGCTTCGCCTTCTGGTGTTTGATGCTCTACCCTAAAGTGGCCACCGCAAGATTCTTCTCTATTAAAAGCATCATCAATCATCAATTCTCCAAGTTCTATAAAATCGGCTACTCTGCCTGCTTTTTCTAAAGATTGATTTACTTCTTCATTATCACCTAAAACAATTGCATTTTTCCAGAAATCTACTTTCAATTCGGCAATCATCGCTTTGGCTTTTTTCAAACCTTCAGTACTTCTTGCCATACCGCAATATTCCCACATAATTTTACCTAAATCTCTGTGGTACTCATCAACAGTTTTGTTTCCTTTTAAAGAAAGTAATTTTTTTATTTGAGCTTCCACCTCAGCTTTGGTTTTCGCAAACTCTGGTCGGTTTGTGTCAATTGGTGCTGGACCAATGTTTGCTAAATAATCTCCAACAGTGTAAGGAACAACAAAGTAGCCATCTGCTAAACCTTGCATTAATGCAGAAGCACCTAATCTGTTTGCGCCGTGGTCAGAAAAATTTGCTTCTCCTAAACAATACAAACCTGGTAAGCTGGTCATCAAATTATAATCAACCCATAAACCACCCATTGTATAATGTACGGCTGGGTAAATACGCATTGCTTGCTCATAAGGGTTTTCATCAGTAATTTGCTTGTACATATCAAACAAGTTGCCATACCTTGCTGCAACAGCTGGTTGCCCTAATCTTTTGATAGAATCTGCAAAATCAAGATAAACGGCTAAACCTGTTTTACCTACACCTCTACCTTCGTCACAAACTTCTTTTGCATTTCTTGATGCCACATCACGCGGAACCAAATTACCAAAAGAAGGATATTTACGCTCTAAGAAATAATCCCTATCGTCTTCTTTAATATCGCTCGCTTTTAACTCTCCTTTTCTAACACGTTCTGCAATTTCTACAGTTTTTGGTGCCCAAACCCTACCATCGTTACGTAAAGACTCAGACATTAAAGTTAATTTAGACTGATGATCTCCAGTTACTGGGATACAAGTTGGATGTATTTGGGTATAGCATGGGTTAGCCATATAAGCGCCACGTTTATGCGCTCTCCAAGCTGCTGTTACGTTAGAACCCATTGCGTTGGTAGAAAGGTAAAAAACATTACCGTAACCACCAGTACATAATAAAACTGCGTGTCCGCTATGTGTTTCTATTGTTCCATCAACCAAGTTTCTGGTAACAATACCTTGTGCTTTACCATCAACAGTAACTACATCTAACATTTCAGATCGGGTGTACATTTTAACAGTACCCAAATTAATTTGACGGTTTAAAGCAGAATATGCACCTAATAATAATTGTTGACCGGTTTGACCACGAGCATAAAAAGTTCTGGATACTTGTGCACCACCAAAAGAACGGTTATCTAATAAACCGCCGTACTCGCGAGCAAAAGGAACACCTTGAGCCACACATTGGTCTATAATGTTTACAGAAACTTCTGCTAAACGATGAACGTTTGCTTCTCTTGCTCTGTAATCGCCACCTTTAATGGTATCGTAAAATAAACGGTAAACAGAGTCACCGTCATTTCTGTAATTTTTTGCAGCGTTAATACCACCTTGTGCAGCAATAGAGTGTGCTCTTCTTGGACTATCCTGAAAACAAAATGCTTTTACGTTGTAACCAAGTTCTGCTAAGGAGGCAGCTGCAGATGCGCCCGCTAAACCAGTACCAACTACAATAACATCGTACTTACGTTTGTTGGCTGGGTTTACTAATTTTAGATTGAATTTGTGTTTGTTCCATTTTTCGGCTAATGGGCCGGCCGGAATTTTTGCATCTAACTTCATCTGAATCTTATTTTTTATATCTAAACCTAATTTTAAAACTTAGGCTGATTTATGGTCTATTTAAAAAGAAAATATAATGGCATTGAGGCAAAACCTAAAGGTATAAGTACACCAAATACCCACACACCTAAAAAGTTGATCAAATTTTTGTACTTACTGTGGTCCCAACCTAATGTTTGGAAAGCACTTTGAAAACCATGTATTAAGTGGAAAGCTAATGCTACCATTGCAATTATATAAAATGCAACTAACCACCATTGTTTAAATGCCGTAGAAACTTCTAGATACAAATCCTCTGATTTTGTAATTTCTACACCATTATCAACATAGCTTACATATTTTGTAAACTCAGATGCTGAAAGCTCTCTACTAGTGGTTGCTCCGGTAGTCAAATCTGTACTATACTCTATAAACGGAGTATAACCTTGGTGGTATTTAAACCAAAAGTTAGACATGTGTACAACTATAAAAACAAAAATAATTGTACCTAAAATACCCATATTACGTGAAGACCAAATGCTACCGTCTTTTGGTTTTATTGCGTAACCTTGAGGACGAGCAGCATTGTTTTTTCTTGTTAGAATAATTGCCCAAACAGTATGAACTATTATGGAGGTGTACAACAAGTAAGACACTACTTTAATTGGGGTAAAGTTTGTCATAAAATGGGCGTATTGGTTAAATGCCAAACCTGCATCATCTTTAAATAACTGGAAATTTCCAATTAAATGTATGATTAAGAAAGAACATAAAAACAAACCCGTTAAAGACATAATCAGTTTTCTTCCTAATGTTGAAGAAAATGCTTTTGAAAAATTACTCATTAATGCTTAAATTTTAAATAAATGGTTTTTTTACTGGTTACAAAAGTATCTATTAAATGACAATTTAATTGCAATTAGCAAATTAAACATGGTTTTTATGGTTATTTAGAAACATTTTAAATAATTGCATTTTACACTAAGGGTATATTTTGAAATATTAAAAATGTATTTCTTTTAAAAAACCAAAATATTCAAATAAAAGCCACCGCTTAATCTACACACCTATAAATAATAACTTTTTGGCTCATTTTGTTTTGTAACAGTTTAATTTTTCTCAAAAAAATTTATTAATGTAAAAAGCCAGATATCCTTAAATATCTGGCTTTACATTTTAAAACTTATTTAAACCTATTTTACCGGAAAGGTAACTCTAAACCTACTACCATCTGGCACAAAACCTTGTAGGGTTATCATTTTACTATCTTCCTTAAGTGCTGCAACAACTTGGTCGTTATTGTTTACGCCTTTACCATTTACGCTAGTAATTACTGTTCCTTTAGGCATATCATACATATCAAATACTTTTCCGGCAGCAACGCTAGTTACCACTACACCCGAGGTGATGCCGTATTTTTTCTTTGCTGCATCTGTTAAAGGAGAAAATGTTGCCCCTAAATTATTCATCACCTCGCTAACTTCTTTGTTGCTGGTTGCTAATTTTGTTGCCTCGTTTCCTTTAAGTATAACGTTGAAATTTTTTATTTGTCCATCTCTCAATACACCTAAAGTAATTTTATCACCCGGACGCATGGTTCCAACTCTTTCTTGCAAACGAGCAGATGAACTAATTTCCTGTCCGTCTAATTGCTTAATAATATCACCTTTTTTGATGCCTGCTTTTTCGGCAGCACCACCCTCTAAAGTAGAATTTACATACAAACCATCTATTTCAGTAAGTTTTAACTCTTTGGCTATATCTGCATTTAATTCTTGAAAAGTAACGCCTATAAATCCTCGTTTAACCTCTCCAAACTTTAAGAAATCATCCATCACTTTTTTAGCCAAATTAACTGGTATTGCAAAACCATAACCTTCATAAGTACCAGATTGTGAAGCAATTGCCGAGTTAATACCAATTAGCTCGCCACGGGTATTAACCAAAGCACCACCGCTGTTACCTCTGTTAATTACCGCATCTGTTTGAATAAAAGATTCAATAGACGAATTTGTAGGCGGGTTGTTAGGATCGTAATTTCTGCGGTCAACTTCTGGTGCCAAAATACCAATTTGGCGAGATTTAGCACTTACAATACCTGCTGTTACGGTTGACTCTAAAGTAAGCGGAAAACCCACTGCTAAAACCCATTCTCCTACTTTTACGTCGTCTGAGTTTCCAAGTTTAACAATCGGTAAATTGGAGGTATTAATTTTTATCAAGGCTAGATCTGTGTTCTTATCTCTACCAATAACTTTAGCCTCTAAAATTCTTTTATCAGATAAAATAACTTCAATTTTTTCTGCATCTTCAACAACATGATTGTTGGTCATAATATAACCATCACCAGTTACAATAACTCCGCTTCCTTTGCCCATAGGTGCTGGTGCATTAGGGTTAGGTGTAGAACGTTGTCTTCTGCCAAAGAAATCTTCGAACATATCTCCAAATGGATCATTTGCTGCTTGAGATCTTGAACGGTTGTAGGTAGTTCTAACATGCACTACACCTGGAGATACCACTGCAGCAGCTTGAACAAAATCGGGTGCTCCTGTTGATGATGAAATATCAGATGGGTTATTTGTAAAATATACCTTCTGTCTTTCATCAAGGCTTAAGCCCGATAAGCTTGTAGGTTCTAATAATTTATAGGCACCAATGGCAACTGCACCTCCTACAAATGCGGTTAATAATGTAATTCCTATTTTTCTCATATTACCTTCCATATTTTTTTATTTGATTATGTAAATATTAGCTTTCAAAAATAATACCATTAAGACGTTTTAAGCAAGTACTTGTTATTTTGTTTTTTGTTAAAAGTTGTTAAATTTTTAATCTTTAAGCTATTTTCTGTCTGTAAAGAAAAGCCAATTATTGTTAAACTTAATCGCTGTTAATTGCTTTATCGCTCTAAATTATTCATTTTTGTAATATGTTAAAACAACAATTATCATTTTATAAATACCAAGGTGCGGGCAATGATTTTATTATGGTTGATAACCGTGATATGGCTTTTAATCATCATTTTCCTGATAAAATAGCTAAACTTTGCGATAGACGTTTTGGTGTAGGTGGTGATGGTATTATGTTTTTAGAACTTACCGAAGGTTTTGATTTTAAAATGGTTTATTATAATGCTGACGGTAACCCAAGTAGCATGTGTGGTAACGGCGGACGTTGTATTGTTGCGTTTGCAAAATTTTTAGGGATAATAGATTACGAAACTAATTTTTTGGCAGTTGACGGCCCACATTATGCCAAAATTGCTGACAGTGGGGATTGGGTAAGTTTACAGATGATTGATGTTGAACAAATTAAAAAAGATGGGGACGATTTTGTTTTAAATACCGGATCGCCTCATTATGTAAAATTTGCTGATGATGTTGCTAATAAAAATGTATTTACAGAAGGCAGAGCAATTAGATACAATAATACTTATAGCAAAGAAGGCATTAATATAAATTTTGTAGAAGATAAAAATGATTATTTATTGGTGCGTACTTATGAACGTGGGGTAGAGGATGAAACTTACGCTTGTGGTACTGGCGTTACGGCCGTTGCATTGGCAAACGCTTATGCAAATAATACTATTGGCTATAGTGAAACTGCCATTAAAGTTTTAGGTGGCGATTTGAATATTAGATTTAATTACGACGGAAAAAAGTTTGATCATATATTTTTGGAAGGCCCAGCGAAACAGGTTTTTAAAGGTGAAATAGCGTTTTAGTAATTAAGGATTCTCTAAAGTTTCGTTTAGGTCTCCTTTAAAGTTGAAAATGCCAGCTCCTTGTTTAATTTCGTAGTAAGAAAAATCCTCATTAGACCAAAAGCCAGGGCCTGTAATTAAATTACCATCAGTGTTTATGGTCACCAATTTATTGGAGTAAAATCTTTTCAAATTTTCGTCCCAAATTAACTCGTCAGATTTAAAAGTTTTTCCTTCGGCATTGGTAGCCACTACGTTTTTCTTAAGCTCAACTATTTTTAAACTTTCTTTTCTGATGGCGTAATCTGAAACAACTTTACTGGTTTGTTTCAAATCTTTATCATAAAAGGTAATTTCAATGCCCTTAGGCATTTCCATGTAGGGAGTAGCAGTTTTATAATTATAAAGAATAGGGGTTTTTAAAGTGGCCTTTACATAAGCAGAATCGCTGTAAATTATTTCGGCTCCTTTTGTAATTTCAACATTTTCTTTTTGCTTTTGTTCAATTTCTTTCACTTTACTTAAATCGTTTTCACAAGCTGTAAAAACCATTGCGCAAAAAATTAGCAGATATAGAATTGAACGTTGCATATATTAAAATACTAATCGTATTTATATTTCTGAAACCATCTATCGTTTATCAAGAAACCTAAGTGAATATTAAAGAAATTCTCTTTAACTAAATTATTATCTAATGTTCCTCTAACACCAAGTTCTGTAGCCAAGTTAATTTTATAAAAAGCAGATCGGGAAGAAACTAATGGGAAACCTAAACCAAAATTAACGCTTTTTACATCAATATCTCTGTTGTTGATAGCCACGTAACTTTTATTGTAATTAAATCCCATACGGTAATCCATCAATTTTAAATAGTTGGTTACAGCATTTGAGTTTGGAGTAATTTGCCCACCAACAGAAAAACCCCAAGTATTATTTAAAACATCTGTAGAGCCAGATTTTTTAAATTCGGACCAGTTAGCTAATCTTAAATCGGCACCTACTAACCATTTATTTACTCTTTCTATACTAAAGCCAAAATTATGGTTGGTAGGTATGATTAAATTTCCTTCTACTTCGTTTATAAAACTTGTAGAATCTGAAGTCAAGTCAGCACCATTAATGGTTTGGTATCTGGTAGATAATTGAGAAAATTTAGTGTTAAGCTGCGTTTTAGCTCCGCCAGTATAACCTATAGTTAGCTTAGTTTTATCATTTAAAGCTGTTATATACATTAAACCTAAATCAAAATTTAAGCCCCCTATAGCATTATTGTTTACCGTTCTAGAATTTAAAAAGCCTACATAATTTGTAAACTCAGTAGCTTTACTTTCTCTTAGGTTCCCAAAAAGATAGCTCATATTAATACCTACACTAAAATGTTTTCCAAGTCCTAAACCATAACCTAAATAAGCTTTGGTTAATCCGCCTTCGCCAGCATAAATTTGATCAACAGAAAAAGTATCAACTTTTTGACTAGAATTTTTAAACTCATATCCAAAATTACTGTAAGGCAATAAGCCAAAGCTTATAGCAGATTTTTTTGTTACAGGCACACCTATTGCAATATGACTTAATGTTGCATTAAAACTTTGTTCTTTTAAATCCCCTTTAGATAAAGTTTGTAAAGCTGTAGAAGCGCCAATATCAAAAACAGTTAATCTTAAAAAAGAGTAAGATGCTGGATTAGAAATATTAATATTTTGATAACCACCAACGGTACCAATTCCATACGCTAAGTTCCCCATTCCTTTGTTTTGAGGTAAATAGCTTCCTTTTATATTACCAACGCCAAATTTAGAGTAAGGAGAGTTGATGGTAGATTGTGCCATTGCATTGCAAACTATTGCACATAAGAATGTAAGTGCAAGGATAAATTTTCTATTTAAGATCATGCTGATAATTAACAACCGTATTTAAACCAATTAAAACTAAATTGGGTTCATGTAAAATTAAGTGGGCAAAGATGCTGTTTTTAAACTTCGAATCAAAAAACGCAGAATCTCCTCCACAAAGTATAATTTTAGCATCTGGTTTAGCAATTAAATATTGCTTTATAAAACCTTCTGCTTCATAAAATGTTCCGTTAATTACACCAGAACTCATTGCATCTTCTGTATTACCTCCAAAACTTTTTTTAAAACTACCTTCAAAATTTACCAAAGGGAGTTTTGAAGTAAAATGGTGCATGGCATTAAAACGCATATTTAAACCTGGCGATATGCTACCACCAAAGTATTCTGCGTTGTTATTTAAAGTGTCATAAGTAATGCAAGTACCCGCATCAATCACCAAAATATTTTGGTTAGGATATAAAAAATTAGCACCAATAACGCCTGCTAATCTATCCAAACCTAAGCTTTTTGGTGTTTCATATTTGTTTTTAATGGGAATTAAAGTTTCCCCGTTAAAAAGAATATAATTAACCTTCTTTTTTATTTCATCTTCATTAAAACCTAGTTCTTTCTTTACCGAAGAAACAATTAAGTTTTTTGTTTGATGCTTCTCAATGAGTTTAATAATAAATTCTGTTGTTAATTCATTTGTTTTTTGATTGTAAACTAATTTGTTAGCTTCAAAAACAGAAATTTTAACAAAAGTATTGCCGATATCAATTACCAAATTAGGCATTTACCCGTATTTATAAATTAGATTCAAATTTGACCAAAGCACCTTGTTTAACAAAAATACCATCCATAAATTTTGCTGGGTATAGCATTTTACCCAAAACTCTTACGTTAATGGTACAATAACCAGTAATATTTATTTTAAACATATTTTGATTGCTAACCGCACTAATGTATCTAACTTTCATTTTACACCTAAATCTAAAATAAGATTATGCTAAACACAGCTTGGCTACAAAACTATCAAAATTTAATAGTTTAAGCACTTGTTATCTGTTAAAAAAAGTTAAACAAATGAGTTTAAACAAATTGGAAATAAATGATGAAACTTATGATAAATAAAAACATAGACTCATAAATCCATTTATTTTTAGCATTTACAAAATAGTAAGATATTGTTAACGCTACGGGTAGCGCACAAAGTAAAAAGTGATTTATTCTAAAATCTGTTTTTAAATAAAAAGAAACTATAGCCAAAAGAAATATAAACAAGCACAACTGGAATGATTTACGCACCAAGACAAAGCTTTTGAAAAAATTTTGACGCAAATGAAGCATCCCTAAAAGCACACAAATAATAATAGGAAAAAGTACTATATAATCTAAAACCTGTATGTTAATATATATAGGCAATTTTGCAGAAAGTGGTGCCCAAATCTCATAAAAATCCAACAATTTATTGTTCCAATAATAATACACCCCTAACAAAAAAACAAGGGTAATAAAGCCAGCCAAAGCACTTGCCCACTCTCGCCAATAAAAGGGTTTAAATACAAATAATGCTACCCATAATAAAACTAAAAATATAACAAATGGGAAGTAAAAAAGAGTACCAAAAGCAACTACCAAACCTAAATCAAACATGGCAGCAATAGAGTTATTGCTTTTATATTCTATTATAATTTTATTAAATATAAAAAGCAGAAAAAAGTTGCACAGCAGTGGTGGTGTAAAGGTTAAAAATGGTGTAAATATACTACAAGCTAAAATATAACATGCTGCCGGTAAAAAAGTAGATTTGTTTAATACACCATGCTTATTAACCATTTGGTTAAATAAAAGGGCTTGCAAAACAACTAATAATGCGGCTATAAGTATGTTTGCAATTGGATTTAAAAAACTATCTAAGTTAAAATTAATTAGCAATCTGTTAAAAAACTCTATAAAACCAGAGTTTACTGCCTCTGGTAAATTAACAAAAACGCCAATTCTTAACACTAATGTTAGTGCTATTAAAAAAAAAACATTAACGAAATTTAAATTTCTGAATTGAGTAATCATGCTTAATTATTGCAGACAGGCAATAATAAGCAATATCTATTAAATATAGTGTATTTAGCTTTTTTTGAAGGCATAGTTTTGCACCAATTGCTCAATAATTTTTGCAGTTTGGTCAGGAAAATCTACTACTATGTTTTGATCTTCTTTTATCCACTGGTTCAAAGAATTCACAAAGTTTTTGTCAATTCTTTTAATCACAGGCACTCCTAACTGTCTGGCGGCTTCTGCATTACACTCTTGCTCAAATTGATTTCTCATGGGTATAAGCAGCAGTTTTTTTCCTAAAAACAAAGCTTCTGCTGGGCCTTCAAAACCTCCACCAGTTAGCAAACCTTCACAGTTTTCTAAACTTCTGTTAAATGTTAAATTATCTATCGGCTTTACCAATACATTTGCATATTGATAGGGCGTTTTTTGATGTTTGCTAAAAACCTGCCATTTTACATCTGGTATGGCTTGTAAATATTTGAGTAAAATTTTATCATCAATGGCAGGTAGGTAAACCGTATAATAACCATGATTTTTTGGATCTAAGTTTCTAATTTCTTCCCTAATAACTGGCGTATGTATAAAACCATCATAAGCTTTAAAGTGAAAACCTATATGGTTTGATGTTGGTGCGTAATACTTTAAAATAGCCTCTGCGTATTTCTCGCTTTTTTTTGGTCTTGGCGTATTTGGCGACAGGAATGAAGCTTGGTGGCTTAATGAAACGCTTTTTACTTTTTTGAGTTTACAAGCCCAAGCAGTAATTGGTTCAAAATCGTTAATAATTAAATCGTAGTTTTCTAAAGGGATACTTTTTAAATCTTTCCAAAACTGTATTAAATTCATGGCTTTGAAAGTCTTCCAAAAATCTATCCCGCCTTTTTTTCCAAAAATATAGCTAAAACCATGAAACTTGTACTTTAAAGGTTGCGCTAAAGAAACATCAGCTTGTGTGCCGCTAACCAATAAATCTAAATCGCCATATTGTTGTAAAAGAGGTACAATTTCTCTTGCCCGGCTAATATGGCCATTTCCTGTTCCTTGTATGGCGTACAATATTTTCATTGCTATAAAACTAAGATACTTCTTGTTTAAATTTTTCAAAAAGTCCTTTTACATCTAACATGTTTTTTAAATTTTCAGTATCTAAAACATCATCTTCGTCTTTAAAACATAAAGACGCATCATATTTATAGATAGACCATTTATTTTCATTATACTCTAAAGCGGTTAGGCTTTCTACCCAATCTCCAGAATTTAGATAAGTCACTTTTCCTTTATTGTTAACAATCTCTCTTATTTCTGGGTGGTGTATATGGCCGCAAATTACAAAAGAATAACCTTTTTCAATAGCTAATTCGGCAGCTGTTTGCTCAAATTGATTGATAAATTTTACAGCTTCCTTTACACTGGCTTTAATTTTTTGAGAAAAAGAGTATTTCTTTTTACCCATTTTTAAAAGTGCCCAGTTGGTAATACTATTTATCATTATCAAGGTATCGTAACCAATAGCACCTAATTTTGCCAACCATTTTGAATGTTGCATGGTAACGTCAAACACATCGCCATGAAAAACCCAAGCTTTTTTACCATCTAAATTAAATATTAATTTATTTAATAACTTTAGGCCACCCATGTTAAAATCGGCAAACTTTCTTAGCATTTCATCATGGTTACCTGTTAAATAATATACAGGTACGCCATCACTAACAAATTTTAAAATACGCCTAATCACTTTTAGATGATCTTCGGGGAAATATGATTTACTAAACTGCCAAATATCAATAATATCGCCGTTAAGGATAAGCATTTTGGGTTTAATGCTTTTTAGATACATTAATAATTCTTTTGCGTGGCAACCATAAGTGCCTAAATGCACATCAGAAATTATTACAATATCTACTTCTCTTTTAGACATGTTTAATATTTTATCAAATGAAAAATTAATTTAAAGTCTCAATCTTCATCCTCCTCAATTTTCAAATCAAACGGACTAAGATAAAATGCAATAATTGATATCACACTGACGGATAGAAAAATACAGTTCAAAAATTCCATGATTAAAGTTTCTACAAAAATCAACTATTAGAATTACCTCATTATTAGTTTAATATTAAATAATCAATCAATAGTCTCCATTTATTTAACATTTACTTTACATAGCTTGGCTTTTTGCAAAGAGAGTCTTAGGTAAATTGTTTAATTTAATACCTTGCATAAAATTCCAACGCATGAAAAAACTGATTTTTATTTTACTAGCTTTTTTAAGCTTAAATACTTTTGCAAAAGAACCGCAAGAAACTTATGTTAAAATAACTACAAATTATGGTATAGTTTACTTAAAACTGTATAATGAAACCCCAAAGCACCGTGATAATTTTATAAAATTGATAAAAGAAAGAACATTGGATAGCACCTTGTTTCACAGGGTAATACAAGAGTTTATGATACAAGGAGGAGACCCTACTTCAAAAAAAGCCAATGCAACAGAACAGCTTGGAGGTGGAGATTTAGGTTATACCATACCCGCAGAATTTGTGCCTTCACTTTTCCATAAAAGAGGTGTTTTGGCTGCTGCCCGAGATAATAACCCCGAAAAAGCATCTTCAGGTTCACAATTTTATATTGTACAAGGCAAAATTTATACAGATGATGAATTAAATAGCGTTGAGCAAAATAGATTAAAAGGAGAAAAAATACCTGCAGCGCATAGAGAAGTTTATAAAACTATAGGCGGAGCGCCTTTTTTAGACCAAAGCTATACCGTTTTTGGGGAAGTTGTTAAAGGAATGCAAATGGTTGACAATATTGGCACTGTTAAAGTAGGTAGAAATGACAGGCCTTTAACAGATATTAAAATGATGGTAAGTTTGCTAGAGAAAAAAGAACTTAAACAACTTACAAAGGAGCTTAAAAAAGCTAAAGGATAACCCGATAGCTATTATTGAGAATCTTAAAAAAGAATTAAAAATAATGAAAATTATATCTTACAACGTTAACGGCATAAGAGCCGCAATTAATAAGGAATGGTTTGCATGGCTACAAGCTACTGATGCAGATATAGTTTGTTTACAGGAAATTAAAGCCACACCAGAGCAAATATTAGATATTGCAATTTTAGAACAGCTGGGCTACAAACACTATTGGTTTCCGGCACAAAAAAAAGGCTATAGCGGTACAGCAATAATTGCTAAAATTGAACCCGAACATGTTGAATATGGTTGTGGAATAGAAGAATATGACAGGGAGGGAAGAGTAATAAGAGCTGATTTTAAAGATTTTTCTGTAATAAGCGCATATTTTCCATCGGGTAGTAGTGGTGACGAAAGGCAAGCTTTTAAGTATAAATTTTTAGAAGACTTTGCAGATTACATTGCAAAACTTAAAGTGGATTACCCTAAATTGGTCATATCTGGTGATTATAATATTTGCCATAAAGCAATTGATATCCACAACCCAAAATCAAACGCAAATTCATCGGGTTTTTTACCCGAAGAAAGAGCTTGGATGGACAGTTTTATACATTTAGGTTTTGTAGATACTTTCAGACATTTTAACCCAGATCCGCACCATTATACTTGGTGGAGTTATAGAGCAGGCGCAAGAGGTAAGAATTTGGGTTGGCGTATAGATTATCACATGACTACTATTGAACTTTCTGAAAATTTAAAAAGGGCAGCAATTTTGCCAGAAGCCAAACACTCTGACCATTGTCCGATTTTATTAGAACTACAGTTTTAAACTATTAAATGAATTTATACGAAAACAAACGTAGGTGGAAATATTTATTGCTAATTGGCGCAATGGTAATTGCAGCAACATCTTTATGGTACACTAACTTTTTGGTTCAAGGTATTTCAAAATCTGAACGTACCCGAGCTGAGGTTTGGAGCCAAAGTTTCAAAAAAATGTTTGAAACAGATAACCAAGAAATGATGGATTATTTGTTTACCGTAAAAGACAGTTTAGTAGTACCTGCAATTGTAACAAATGAGCAAGATTCTATCCTTGTTTATACCGCTTTAGATAGCACTAAAACTTATTATAAATTAGATACAGATAAAAAATACGACCCAAGGTATTTTTTAAGGGAGTTAGCAAGCATGAAAGCTCAACACGAGCCTATTCCTTTAGAAATGAATGGTACAATTAACTATGTTTATTATAAGGATAGTTTTTTGTTAACCCAATTAAGGGTGTTTCCTTACATTCAACTCACTATCATTTCACTTTTTTTAATGATTGCCTACCTCATATTTAGCTCATCTAGGCGAAGGGAGCAAAACCAAGTTTGGGTAGGTTTGGCAAAAGAAACAGCACATCAATTGGGTACTCCAATATCTGCCTTAATGGCTTGGATAGAGTTGCTGAAAGACAAGTTTGATGCAGAAACTGATCCCCTAATTTTGCAAATGGAAAATGATGTAAAAAGGTTAGAAATTGTTGCAGATAGATTTTCTAAAATAGGATCGTTACCAATTTTAACCAGTCATTCTGTTTATGACACCATAAATGATTTTGTAGATTATTTTAGTGTACGTGTAAGCGACAAAATAACTTTTGAGGTTACTGGTGATCAAAACCAAGAAGCCTTACTTAATATCCCTCTTTTTGACTGGGTTATAGAAAATATATTAAAAAATGCAGTTAACGCAATTGAAGGGCCGGGAAAAATATCTGTAAATATTGTTGAAAATATAGTGAAAGAACAGATATTTGTAGATATTACAGATACAGGCAAAGGAATACCTCGGTCTAAATTCGTTACCATTTTTCAACCAGGGTTTACCACCAGAAAAAGAGGATGGGGATTAGGATTATCCCTTACCAAAAGAATAATAGAAAATTACCATAACGGACAAATATTCGTAAAAGAGTCTGAAATTGGAAAAGGAACAACATTTAGAATAATAATTAAAAGCAGTTTAAACTATGTACCAACCACTAGCTAACGAGTATGCACCGTTTTATGAAAACTATATCAAATTAGCTTCTGCGGGCAACCAGCCTATTTTAAGAAGATTAAAAAGTCAGTTAAATAATATTGATGATTTTTTGGCAGACATACCAGAAAAAAAATATGATTATGCTTATGCAGAAGGAAAATGGACAGTTAAAGAAGTGATTTCTCATTTAATTGATACCGAAAGAGTAATGACATATAGAGCTATGCGTATAGCCCGTAACGATCAAACTGATTTACCAGGTTATGACCAAGATGCAATTGTAGCCAATACCAACATTGATAAATATACTTACAGTGATTTGGTGGATGAATTGGTGATGCTGCGCCAAGCAAATTTATTTTTCTTTAAGTCTTTAACTGATGATGATATGAAGAAAAAAGGTAACGCAAACGGACAAACAGTTTCTGCTGGTGCTTTGCTTTTTATCATATATGGCCATATAGAGCATCATTTTAATATTTTAAAAGAACTTTATCTTAAGAAATAATGATTTGGTTTAAAGAGCCAAGTGTGGAAGAGCTAAATAGTCGCCACCCAAACCATATTGGTACTGTTTTAGGAATTGAATTTACAGAAATAGGGTCTGATTTTATTAAAGCAACTATGCCAGTTGATAAAAGAACGCACCAACCGTATGGTATTTTACATGGCGGTGCAAATGTAGTACTGGCAGAAACTTTAGGAAGCGTAGCGTCTAACTTAGTACTAAACCCCGAAAAAAACATGGGTGTAGGTCTAGAAATTAACGCTAATCATTTACGACCGGTTAAAGCAGGCTTTGTGACAGGGATTTGTACACCACTACATATTGGCGGTAAAACCCACATTTGGGATATTAAAATTTATAATGAAAAAGGAAAACTAAGTTGCATAAGTAGGTTAACGGTAGCAGTAGTACCAGCGGTTTTTTAAATTTTGGCTAATAATTTATTTGTGTTGCTTTTTGGCTGCATGGTGTTAAATTTTTTCAGATAGCTCACAGTTATCTACCAGATTTTCTATTTTTCGATTATAAATAATCAATAATATTTTCTCAATACAAACTGAACCACGCTCCTAATAATTTACATTAATTTTAAATCTAAATTTATAAATCAGCTATTGTATAAATGCAAAAAATAAAATATTTATATTTGCGTTGTTTCTAATACAAAATATTATCATTCTAATGGGTAATTTATTATTTCTAAACTTAGGTACGCAAGAAGTTGTTTTAATTATGTTTGCTGTGCTGTTGCTTTTTGGAGGAGAAAAACTTCCGGAATTGGCAAGAGGCTTGGGTAAAGGAATTAGAGAATTTAAAGATGCTTCTGATGGTGTAAAAAGAGAAATACACAGAAATATAAATGAGCTTACTGCAAACGAGGAATTGAAAAGAGAAGAAGAGATAGAGCGTTCTAAAAAAACAGAAGTAGTTGTTGAGGAAACAGCAAAAGAAAGAAAAGATTTTTAACAATTTAAAGTAAATAAAAAATGGGTTTAGGTGCTCCAGAAATTATCTTAATTGTATTGGCTTTACTACTTTTATTTGGCGGTAAAAAAATTCCGGAATTAATGAGAGGTATGGGTAAAGGTGTAAAAGAGTTTAAAGATGCCCAAAGTGGTGTTGATAAAACTGAAAAAACAGAAGAAAAGCAATAGAATATTAAAATTTCCTGAATTTTTTTGGGAATCTACTAACCTTGAACGTTCGAAATACTTAATTTCGGGAATTCAAGGTTTTGTTTTATAACATGGTTACAGAAAAAATTAAATCCTATTCCAATTTTACACCTCTTCAGGCAGATTTAAAGGCTGGAATTATTACTGTAAAAGACTTAGTTTCATACTATACAGCAAGAATTGTCAATCACACCCATCTTAATGCTTTTTTAGAAACTTTTGAAGCCGAGGCATTAGCTAGAGCAGAGGAGGTGCAAGAAAAAATTAATAATGGTACAGCTGGTAAATTAGCCGGGATGATTATTGGTTTAAAAGATAATATTTCTTTTAAAGGGCATAAAATGTCTGCTTCTTCTAAAATTTTAGAAGGTTATGAGGCTGTATATTCTGCAACAGTTGTAAATAGAATTTTAGCAGAAGATGCTATTATTATTGGACGCTTAAATTGCGATGAATTTGCAATGGGCGCTTCTAATGAAACCAGTTACTTTGGTCCGGTAAAAAATTTCGCGGATGAAACTAAGGTCTCCGGAGGTTCTTCTGGTGGTTCTGCGGTTGCTGTACAGGCCGATTTATGTTTTGCTTCCTTAGCTTCTGATACTGGTGGCTCTATAAGACAACCGGCTGCTTTTTGTGGAGTTGTGGGTTTAAAACCAACTTATTCCAGAGTTTCTAGGTATGGTGTTGTTGCTTACGCATCGTCTTTTGACCAAGTTGGGCCAATTACAAAATCTGTTGAAGATGCTGCTTTAATTTTAGAAGTAATTGCCGGTAATGATTGTCATGATGCTACTTCTTCTAATGTTGATGTACCAGCTTACTCTCAATTTATTGGTAAAGATGTATCAAAAAAGAAAATTGCATTTATAGAAGAAACTTTACATTCTGACGGGTTAGACCCAGAAATTAAGCAGAATGTAATGCAACAAATTGAAAAACTGAAAGCTGAAGGCCATACTGTTGAACCTGTTTCTTTTGAGTTTTTAGATTACGTTGTTGCCACCTATTATATTTTAACAACTGCAGAAGCTTCTTCAAACCTTGCCCGTTATGATGGCGTACATTATGGTTACAGAAGTCCGGCTTCTACAGATTTAATGAGTACTTACAAAAAATCAAGATCTGAAGGTTTTGGAGACGAGGTTAAACGTAGAATAATGCTGGGAACTTTTGTGTTAAGTGCCGGTTATTACGATGCTTACTACTCGAAAGCACAAAAAGCAAGGCGTTTAATTAAAGATAAAATGGATTCCATTTTAGAAGATTACGATTTTATTATTACTCCTACCACGCCAACTCCTGCTTTTAATATTGGCGAAGAAATTACAGACCCTATCGTAATGTATTTAGCAGATATTTTTACTGTTGGTGCATCTTTAGCCGGTTTACCCGCTATTTCTATACCATCTGGAAATAATAAGGCCGGTTTACCGTTGGGGATTCAGATAATTGGTCAAAGATTTAAAGAAGGAAATTTACTGGCTTTTTCAAAATGTATTGAAAAAATATAGTCGCTAATAAAAATTTAAAGAATGAGGATATTTGGATTAGGATTAAGTTTTTTATTATTTATTTGTGGATTAAGTAGCCAAGCTGCAAGTTTCATAAATGTTGATACTTTAACTTATACCTCTCTAAGTTTAAAAGAAGCAAGGGCAATTAAAAAATTGATAAGTACAGATACAACTTTTGTACCTGCCGAAATGAATTTGCAGTTAGAGATTTTTAAATACAACCCCAACCTTATTTACAAATACCGACTAGATTCTATTAAAACTGCCATAAATTTAGATTACAACCCTTACGTACAAACTTATATCGATGTTTTTTTAACCAAGCGTAAAGCCGAAATGGGGCGTATGGTTGACTTAGGGAAATATTATTTCCCGGTTTTTGAAAAAGCCTTAAATACTTACAATATTCCGCTAGAATTTAAGTATTTACCTATTATAGAATCCTCTATGGATCCAATGGCGGTTTCAAGGGTTGGCGCAACTGGTATGTGGCAGTTTATGTACACTACTGGTAAAGTTTACGGTTTAACTATTGATAATTATGTTGATGAACGCCGGGATCCAACAGAAGCTAGTTATGCTGCTGCAAGATATTTAAGAGACGCTTATGATGAATTAGGCGATTGGCTTTTGGCCCTTGCTTCATACAATTGTGGCAAAGGAAATGTTACAAGAGCCATCGCAAAAGCAAATGGTTCTAGAAATTTTTGGGATATATATGGTTATTTACCATCAGAAACAAGAAATTATGTGCCAGCTTTTATTGCAGCTGTCTACATGATGAATTATTACCCAAGATACCCAGAAATTAAAGTTAGTGATGAAGAAGCTATAAAAACAGACTCCGTATATATTAACAAGTTTATTGCCTTTAATAAAATAGCTGAAGTTTTAAACCTTAACGAAACTGACATTACCAGTTTAAACCCTGTTTACAAGAAAAATTTAGTTAACGGAACTTTAGAAAATCCTAAGAGATTAATAATTCCCAAATTGAGCTATAAAGATTATGCAAAGTTTTTTGAAGCATTAAATGCTGATGAAGACGTATTGTTAAAAGTTTTGCCAGCCAGTGCACCTGTAAACCCTAATCTTAAAATAAGTAACACACATACTGTTGCTAAAGGAGAAACTTTAAATGCAATTGCCAACAAATACAAAGTTGAGGTGCAGGATATTAAAGTTTGGAATAACTTAGATTCATACTCCATTGCAATTGGGCAAAAATTGGTGATTAAAAAAGAGTTTGTTCAAAAAACAGAACAAAAAAAACCAGCTTACCTTACGTATAAAGTAAAAGCTGGTGATACACTTTCTGATATTGCAGAACGTTTTGAAAACGTAACTATCAATAATATTAAAGCCCTAAATAATTTAAAGTCAAGCATTTTAACAATAGGGATGATTTTAAAAATTACTGCTCCTTAGCAACTGGATTAGCTATTTTTTCGCTAACTACTTGTCGTTTTTCGCCTAAATCAATTTTCATTTCTGATAATTTTTCGCCGCCTTTAATGCCAAAATCTAAAGTTCTTATTGGGAATGGGATCATAATATCAGATTTATCAAAAGCGGTTTTGATAGCCATAACAGCATTACTTCTTGCAGCCAAGTAAACCTTCTGCTCTGGGCTGTTTAGCCAAATCCTCAAAGCAAAATTAATGGAACTATCACCAAATTCTTCGTAAAAAAATTCAACTTCTTTATGGGTATCTCTTTCAGGTATAGTTTTAACAGATTCAAGAGTAATTTGCTTTACTCGCTCTAAATCATCCCCGTAAGAAACACCAACTTTTAAATCCATACGCCTAATTCCGCTTGATGTAAAGTTTTCAATTGCATTTTGAAAAACGGTTTTGTTTGGGATAAGTAACCTTTGTCCTTCCAGAGTAATGAGGGTGGTGTCTCTTAAATTTACAGATTCAATTCTTCCTCTATACTCTCCAAGTTTCACCAAATCGCCAACGTTAAAAGGGCGCCTAAAAGACATAAAAATTCCCGACATAAAGTTTGCAGCAATATCTTGAAAAGCAAATGCTAAGGCCAAACCCAAAATACCAGCACCAGCCAAAGCTGTTGTTACCGCTTTATCTAAATTTAAGATATCTAAAGCTGTAAATAACGCTACTCCTAAAGTAAGTATATATACAAATGAAGCAAAAAGACTATTAATAGTTTCTAAATGCGAAACCTTTCTAATCATTTTTAAAGAAAAAGACTTCACTACTTTTGCAAGAAAAAAACCCAGAACCACAACAATTGTTGCAATTACCAAGTTTGGCAATAATTTTATAAATTCTTCAAACCATTTGGTTAGCTTTCCAACCAATAAATCGTACGCTTTTCCTACATCCATTTTTAAATACACATCATTTATTTCTTACAAATCAATAATGTTGCCAATAAACCCGGATTAAGCAATAGAAATTTGCTACAACAAAATTCTAATCAAATCTATTTCTATACTCGTTTTTCTAACATTACAATAGAATAGCTATTCTTTCAATTAGAAAAACTCCGTGTCTCATAGCTTTTTTGTATAATATTATTTCGCTTTAATCCCTATTGCGTAATCCGGGTTAAAATAAAATTACACCCACAAAAAAACCCTTCAATATTTTAATAAAGAAGGGTTTGTTAATATTTGATAAATTTTAAAACTTCACATTTACTGAAAACAAGAAATTAGTTTCTGCCTGTGGGTAGTAAAAATTTTCTGTTGTTAATGCACCATCATATACATAACTAAAAGTATAACCATTACTTTCGTATAATTCGTTGAAAATGTTGTTAGCCAACAATCCAATCCCTAAAGATTTAACTCCCTTTAATTTTACATCGTAATTTAACCTTAAGTTATTTACAAAAAAGGCATCTAACTTGCGGTTGTTGTTTGATGTATTGTCTAAAAACTGCTTACTTACATATTTAGAAATTAATGCAATTTCAAATTGTTTAGCAGGTTTGTAAGCTATTGTGCTAGAACCTACATAATTTGGAGAAAATGCAATATCTGTTTTAGTATAAGTATTACTCGACTGGCCAATTGGATCAAAATTTACATCATACTCATCTAAAAACTCAACAAAGTTTTTTACCTTATTTTGGCTAAATGCACTTGTTACCGCCAATGTTAATTTAGGGGTAACTACAAATGATGCATCAACCTCGATACCGTTTCTAAAACTATCCTCAACATTTGATCTTACATAAGCGCCAACGTCATTTATCTGTCCTGTTAAAACCAATTGGTCTTTATAGTTCATTAAATAAATATTTGCACCAGCATTAACCCATTGGTTTCTTATTCTATAACCAGCTTCCACATTCTTTAAACGTTCTGATTTTGGTCTGCTGTCAGGCGAAGATTCTGTAAAATCGTTTCTATTAGGTTCTTTGTTAGCAACAGAGTACGAAGCATAAAAATTACTCTGCTCATTTAAACTATAGGTAAAGCCAATTTTGGGATTAAAAAAGTTTAGGTTGGCTGCTTGTTCTACATTGTTTAAGTTGCGGTCAAATCCTAAAAAAGTATAATTTACATTTCTGTACTGCAAATCTGCAAATAAAGCTAAGTTGTTAAATTGCCTGCTTGCTTTAGCGTAAATATTAAAATCAGTTTTAAAGCCATTATCAAAATAATAACGCTGTCTTATTTTACTTTGCGATGCAAATTGTGCCCAAATAACCTCGCCAAAATGGTCTCCATCATATTCATTATAGGCGCCACCTAATGTAAAATCTGTTTTATTATCAGGCTGAAAGCGTAATGAATAAGTTGCGCCATAAAAATCATTTTTTAACCATCGGCGACGAATTAAATCTGTACTTGCAATTGTATCAGTTCCTATAAATAAGGAATCTAAACCATAACTGGCAAAGTCTTCGCCTTCTTTTAGCTCTTCATAATAACCTTTTCCTCTGGTGTAATGTAAAGCAGCATTAGCAGATAATTTTGGACTAAAACTTTTTGAATACAATAACTGATAATGGTCTTGTTGGTAATTATCTGTTTGGTTATCATAAGTAAAAACGTTAGATCTTCTATTGTTTGCTAAATCAGCTTCCGCAACACCATTCCAAGCTTGGTAAGTTTTCTCTTGTCCAGAAAATACATTTAATCTCAACAAACTTGTTTTACCGTAATAAGCGCCAGACATAAAATAAGATTTTAAATCAGATGATGCGCTGTCTATATAACCATCAGAAACAATTCTTGATAAACGCCCATCAAAACTAAATTTACCATTTAGCAAACCTGTACCTATGTTTAGTGTGTTTTTTAGCGTGTTGTAAGAACCAGCAGTATTGTTTAATTCCAAGTAAGCAGAATCTTTAAGCGTTCCGGTTTGGATGTTTAAACTACCACCAAAAGCACCGGCGCCATTAGTTGATGTGCCAACACCACGTTGTATTTGAATATTATCTACAGACGAAGCAAAATCGGGTAAGTTAACCCAAAATGTTCCTTGGCTTTCGGTATCGTTATAAGGAATGCCGTTAATAGTTACGTTTACTCTTGTTGCATCCGAACCTCTAATTCTTAAACCTGTGTAACCCACACCGGCACCAGCATCAGAAAATGTAACTACTCCGGGAGTTTGATCTAACAAATAAGGTAAATCTTGCCCAAAATTGTTTTTCTCAATGTCTTTTTTAGAGAGGTTTTTAAAAGTAGTTGCAGAGTTTTCTGAAGCCCTTGTTGCATTTACTACCACCTCATTAGCAATAAATGAACTTTTGCTTAGGCTGATGTTTTCTACTTGGTTAGCTATTAGGTTAATTTTAATAGTTTTTGTTTGAAAACCGATGTAGCTTACTGCTAAAACATAATTACCAGCCTTTAAATTTTTGAAACTATAATTACCATTAATAGATGATTGAACGGTATAATTACCAATTAAATTTAATGTTGCGCCAGCAAGCTCTTGTTGGGTTTGTTGGTTGCTTACTTTACCTTGTAAAGTAAATTGTGCAAACAAAATTGAAGGCAAAAGTGCGCCTAAAACAATTGTTAAGAAGATTTTTTTCAATTTTTAAAATTTTTTAAGTTAACGAAACAGCATAGGGGTTACACTGTTTACAAAATAAATTAACTTCTACCTTTTGTCCCTACGTCGGCATTATCCGAATCAGGTGCATGAAAGATTTAAGGTTTGAGATATGAGGTTTAGGGTTTTAAACCTTTCACCTTATGCCATTCACTTTTAACCTTTCAATGGGTATGTTCTCAGCCTGGTTTTGCATTTGTGCAGCTATTTAAAACTGTTTACACAAACAAGGCACCCCTTATTGATGGCGCAAATATAGTTTTTATATTTATTTTAAAAATTAAAAAGAAAAAGTTTGTGTTGGTGTAATGCAGTGAGTTAATTTAACATCATGTGTGTTGGTTTCAATAATGCTTTCTATAGGATCAAATAAAGATACTCCAATTTTTAAAACTGCTGGTTTGCATTGTGCTAAAAAGCGATCATAAAATCCTGCTCCATAACCCACTCTGTGTCCTTCTTTGTCAAAAGCTAATAACGGAACTATCACAGCGTCAATTTCCTGTCCGTTAATTTGCTTGCCGTACAATGGTTCCGGAATTTGATATTTATTTTTAACTAACACTGTATTTTCAGGATCGAAGATAATTGGGATAATTATGTTGTTTTTAAAATCTGTACGAGAGACAACCAACTTTATATTAGAAAATTTGATTTTAAAAAAATTGATAAATTCAAAAGTATCTACCTCTTTACGCTCTGTTATAGGTAAAAATAGATGTACACATTTAATCTCCGACCAATTAAAAGCAGTAAATTGCCGCAATAAATCATCATTAAGTTGCCAAAAATTAGCTCTTGATAATGAATTTCTTTCCGCAATTGCTTTATTTCTGATGCTTAGTTTATCCAAGTTTGATTTGTTTAAAGGCAAATATAAAAAGAAGATGTGGCTAGCTTTGTAAAAAGGCTTAAAAAAACAAACGGTTCCTATCTCTTGCGAAATTGAAACCGTTTTATCAACCTAAACCTAAACTTATATGAAAAAAATCTTAATCTTTTTTAAAAAACAGTGATTAAATTAGCAAATAACCAATATTTATACCCCTGTTTTGGGAGTGCAAAGGTATGAATATTATTGATCTTTGCAAATACTTCTTAAAATAATTATTTACATAAAAATAGGATTATTTTGTTTTGAAAGCTAATAATTATAAAATGTAACGTAAATGTTATGTAAAACACTTTTTACGGTTGTTAAAGCTTTGATAATATGAAAGTTACTTGTGGTTGGTGTTATCACCAACCACTATTCACGATCTTTCATCCTACCAATTAATCCACATTAAATTAGTTTCTTTTCTCTTATATTTGATTCATCTATTCAGGGATGGATTTTTTACAGCTACTTGACTCAATTGGCAACCACTGCTCATTTATCCCAACCATACTCAGATGGTTATGAATAGTTTATTCCTAGTCCTTTGCTTAATCATTATACGGAACATATAGGTGGTGCGGTGATAACACCGACCACAAGTGAAATCCTTTGCTTACTCATTAAATGGAACATGTAGGTGGTCCGGTGACAACACCGACCACAAGTGAAATAATCCAACTAAGGAAAACTTATGTACATTTCCCGAAGAATATCTGTACTCTTCTGCTCAGTATTATTTACTGAATATTTACTTGTGGTTGGTGCTATCACCAACCACTATTTACGATCTTTCATCCTACCAATTAATCCACATTAAATTAGTTTCTTTTCTCTTATATTTGATTCATCTATTCAGGGATAGAATTTTTTACAGCAACTTGACTCAATTGGCAACCACTGCTCATTTATCCCAACCATACGCAGATAGTAATGAATAGTTTATTCCTAATCCTTTGCTTAATCATTATACGGAACATATAGGTGGTGCGGTGATAACACCGACCACAAGTGAAAAAGGGACACCAGTTGGTCATACGTTTTATAAGCCGAACAGTGTTTATCCGCTTTATAGATATCCACACACTTGATGATAAGATGGCGGGGAATTAATTTTATGATTTGACCGAACAATGGACTGTCCGAATTTTTACCCGATTGCTTTATTAATGATTGTATTACTTTCTTTTGTACTTTTGTCATCAGGCCCGTATTTTTTCTTTTTTTTGGTTTCGCAACTCAAAATTAGAATTATACAGGCCTTTTTTGTATATTATTTGTTCGGACAGTTATGATCCAAGGATAGATTTTTTACAGCAACTTGACTCAATTGGCAACCACTGCTCATTTATCCCAACCATACGCAGATAGTAATGAATATAGTTTATTCCTTATCCTTTGCTTACTCATTACATGGAACACCTAGGTGGTGCGTGATAACACCGACCACAAGTGAAAGACCCTAAAATGCAACAATGCTTTCACGTGATGTGTTTGAACAAAAACTCGATTAAATCCATTATAATCCAACTAAGGAAAACTTATGTACATTTCCCGAAGAATATCTGTACTCTTCTGCTCAGCATTATTTACTGAATATTCCTAATCCTTTGCTTACTTATTACATGGAAAATATAGGTGGTGCGCTGATAACACCGCACCTTAAGTAATTGAAGGTAGATTTGATATGCCTATTGAATAATCTAATTTTCTAAAAATTCGCTCACTCGTTTACTTATGGTTAGTGTTAAAGCTATAATAATTTGAGGATTATAATTTAGATTTATTTAAAATCAGAAATACGAATTTGCTCTTGGCAAAAACTATACTCATGAGCTTGGTTAGAGCAAACAATCACCAATCTATTATTTGTGAATTTTGATACTAATGAATGGTACCAAGCAATTCCTTCTTCATCAAGGTTAGAAGTAGGTTCGTCTAACAATAAAATGGGTGTATCAGAGCAAAAGGCTAGTGCTAATTTAACACGCTGCTTCATGCCTGATGAGAAATACTTAATCTGTTTATTTTTACTACTTTCCATGTTAAGCAGTGCAATTAACTCTTGATTGTTAATGCTATTTAAACGCTTTTTAAATTCGAAATGAAAGCTTAATACTTCGGTTAAAGTAAATTCTTCAATTAATTCTAAATAAGGTGCAGATAAGGCTAAATAGTTAAAAACAGCATCTGTCTCTATATTTTTATCATCTAAAATATAATTGATTTCGCCTGTAGATTGACTTAATGAACCAGAAATAACTTGTAGTAAAGTTGATTTACCAGAGCCATTAATACCTAAAATGGCATAAGATTTACCTTTCTCAAATGTATAATCAATGTTTTTGAATATCCATTCTCTGTTAAATCTTCTGCCAATTTTAGCTAAGGTAATTTTCATTCAGGAAATTAAGAATTTCCGAAACTCTTCATTACTCCTCTATTAGAATTTCTAATGAAGTTGATAATTTCGTCTCTTTCTTCTGTAGGTTTAAATTCGGCTTCAATAATATCTAAAGCTTTGGTTACATTGTTATGCTTCACAAATAATACCCTATATATTTCTTGAATTTCATTTATTTTTTCTGGTGAAAACCCCCTTCTGCGTAAACCAACAGAGTTTATACCTGTATAAGAAAGTGGTTCGCGGGCAACTTTTACATAAGGAGGAATGTCTTTACGTACCAATGAACCTCCAGTAACAAAAGCATAAGATCCAACTTTGCAAAATTGGTGGATGGCAACCATACCCGCTAGTACAACATAATCTCCGATGGTAATATGGCCTGCTAAAGTGGTGTTGTTAGAGAAAATACAATTATTTCCTACCTCGCAATCATGTGCTACGTGGCAATAAGCCATTAATAAGCAGTTGCTGCCAATCTTAGTTTCCCACCTATCATTTGTGCCACGGTTTATGGTTACATACTCTCTAATAGTGGTATTGTCACCAATAACAACAGTTGTTTCTTCACCAGCGTATTTTAAATCTTGTGGAATAGCAGAAATTACCGCACCAGGGAAAATTTTACAATTTTTTCCAATTCTGGCACCGTCCATAATGGTTACATTAGAACCTATCCATGTGCCTTCTCCAATTTCAACATCTTTATGTATTACGGCAAAAGGATCTATAACTACACTATTTGCAATTTTTGCCTGCGGGTGTATATAAGCTAAGGGTTGTATCATTATTAGTTTTCGGTTTTTTCGTGTCTTGCTATTTGCGCCATCATTTCTGCTTCCATCACCACTTTATCTCCCACCATTCCAACGCCCTTCATTTGCGCAATTCCTCTTCTAATTGGCTCCATTAAATCGCATCTAAATATAATGGTATCTCCCGGCAAAACTTGTGCTCTAAATCTCACTTTATCAATTTTTAAAAAATAAGTAAGATAATTGCTTGGATCTGGTACAGTACTTAATACCAAAACGCCACCCACTTGTGCCATAGCTTCAATTTGTATAACGCCAGGCATTACAGGTGCACCAGGAAAATGACCCTTAAAATACTCTTCATTCATAGTTACGTTTTTAACGCCTACTACATAGGTTTTGGTTAATTCTAGTATTTTATCGATGAATAAAAAAGGCTGACGATGGGGCAAAATATTCATGATATCAACAATATCATATAAAGGTTTTACCGTTGGGTCGTAAAGGTGTTGTACTTTTTTCTTTCTGTCTTTTTTAATGGCAGCTTTTATCTTTTTCGCAAAAGCAACATTAGCGGCATGTCCTGGTCTTGCGGCCATTACATGACCTTTAAGCGGAACGCCTATCAAAGCCAAATCGCCAATTATATCTAATAATTTATGTCTGGCAGGTTCGTTTTGGTAACGTAATTCTATATTGTTTAAAATACCTTCTCTAGCAACTTTTATATCATCTCTGTTAAACGCTTTTGCAAGCTCTTTCATTTCATCGTCACTAATATCATGGTCAACAATAACAATTGCGTTATTAATATCGCCACCTTTAATTAGGTTATGTTTTAAAAGCATTTCTAGCTCATGTAAAAAAACAAATGTTCTACATGATGCTATTTCATCTTTAAATTCTGCAATGTTAGAAATAGTAGAGTGCTGACTTCCTAAAACAGGAGAATTATAATCTACCATACAAGTTAAACGATATTCGTCTAAAGGCATAATTACCATTTCTACTTTTCTATCGTCTTCAGAATAATGGATGTTGTGCGGAATTTGATAATATTCTCTTTCGGCAGCTTGTTCTTTAAAACCAACCGACTCTAAAGCGTTAACAAACTCTATTGCGCTACCATCCAAAATAGGCACTTCAATGCCGTCAAGCTCAATCATCACGTTATCAACTTCGCAACCTACTAAAGCTGCTAAAACATGTTCTGTAGTGCTCACGCTTGCGCCATTTGCAGTTAAAGTTGTACTTCTTGATGTGTCAGAAACATTGTCAACATCGGCATCAATAACAGGTTCTCCTGGTAAATCAATCCTTTTAAACTTATACCCGTGGTTTTCTGGTGCTGGTTTAAAAGTTAAGGTTACTTTTGCGCCAGTATGTAAACCAACTCCATTTACACTAATTTCTGATTTAATTGTTCTTTGCCTAAGATTCATTTTCTAAAATAAATTTAAGAAGATTTAGATTGTAGCTTCTCCAATGCTTTTTGTAATTCCTCTATTTTTTTCTCCATATCGGGCAGTCTTTGAATAACCACCTGAGACCGCATATAGTTGTTAAAAGTTGTTGCTGGTGCACCACCCCATTTTTTTCCTTCTTGCTCAATAGATTTATTGATGCCTGATTTAGCTTGTATTTGTGTGCCTTTTGCTAATGTAATATGCCCTACAATACCAACTTGCCCGCCAACAATACAGCTTTCGCCTATTTTTGCACTACCAGATATCCCAGTTTGAGATGCTATTACCGTATTTTCTCCAATTTCTGCATTGTGTGCAATTTGAATTAAATTATCAAGCTTAACTCCTTTTTTAATAATTGTAGAACCCATAGTTGCTCTATCAATACAAGTATTAGCCCCTATTTCTACATTATCTTCAACAATTACATTACCTATTTGGCTCACTTTTGAAAAAGAGCCATCTGTCTGTGGCGCAAAACCGAAACCATCGCTGCCAATTACTGTGTTAGCATGTATGTTAACATTGTTTCCAATGATACAATCGTGGTAAATTTTTACACCAGATTGTATGGAAGAGTTGTTTCCAATTTTAACATCATCGCCAATATAACAATGAGGGTATATTTTGGTATTATCACCAACACTTGCACCTACACCTATGTAAGCAAAAGCCCCTATATAAACATCTTTACCAATTTTAGCGGTAGGATCTATAAAACTTGGTTGTTCAATACCACTTTTATATAGTTTAATGCTGTTGTACTTTTCTAACAATACAGAAAAACTACTATAAGCATTTTTAACCCTAATTAAGGTTGCTGTAATTGGTTTATCTAAAACCAAATCTTCATTTACAATTACTACCGAGGCATTAGTTGTATAAATAAAGGGTTCATACTTTGGGTTTGCAAGAAAAGACAGTGCCCCTTCTTGTGCTTCCTCTATTTTTGCTAACTGAAAAACTTTTACTTCTGGGTTGCCTTCTAAGCTACCGTTTAGTAATAAGCTAATCTCTTTTGCCGTAAATTGCATGCTCCAAAATTAACTGATATTATCAAATGAACAAATTGTTATTTTAATAACAACTTATTATACAAATTTAGTGTAACACAAAATACTTTTGGTTACTGTTTTTGATAAAGCCTCTAAGTTAGAATTATCAGATGCAGTTGCAATGTCTTGCAAGCTTCCATCCTTCATCAATACGTTAATACTGCTGTTTCCCGTTCTATAGGCCATATTATTTATGCTGCTTTTAAATACAAAATAGTGAATATCTTTATTGCTAATATTCAAGTTTTGCAGCGCTTTTTCCTTTAATTGGTCAAATTTTATTTTATCCGTTTTAGCAATTGTTATTTCTACTTTATATAAATTTCTGTTAATTAAATTGCTACAAAGTGTTTTCAAAATAAAATCTTGATGCTTTTGCCAAACTTTTACTGATGCCATTACATCATGATCGTCTAATAAAGAAAAATTATAAAGGTTTTCTCTGTTGGTTAAAAAAGTATCTTCGGTTATATTATTATAAAGAAAATGTTTTAAAGCCGGAGTTGCAAATAGTTCTTCTCCCTTTAGTGCTAATTCTCTTGCTCGTTCTAAAATTTTAACCAATAATTGTTCAGCAGCAATAACGGTTTTATGTAGATAAACCTGCCAGTACATTAACCTACGAGCTATTAAAAATTTTTCTACGGAGTATATTCCCTTTTCTTCAACTACTAAATTACCATTTTTAATATTTAGTAATTTTATAATTCTATCAGAGCTTACCATGCCTTCGGTTACTCCGCTAAAAAAACTATCTCTGTTTAAATAATCTAAACGGTCTAAATCTAACTGTCCGGATATTAACTGGTACAAAAAAGGCTTGTTGTACTGATTGTTAAAAATTGTTAAAGCCGAATCTAGCTTACCTCCAAATTCTACATTTAAATTAGCCATTAATAAGCGGCTAATTGTTTCATGTGAAACGCCATTTACTAAAGTGTGTTCTAGTGCATGAGAGAAAGGCCCATGCCCAATATCATGTAGTAAAATCGCTATACAAGCGGCTTCGGTTTCCTCTTCTGTAACTTCATGTCCTTTACTAATTAAGTGTTCTATAGCTAGTTGCATTAAATGCATAGCACCTAAAGCATGATGAAAACGGGTATGTAAAGCGCCAGGGTAAACAAGGTGTGTCATCCCTAACTGCTTAATATATCTTAATCGCTGAAAGTAAGGGTGTTCTATTAAATCAAAAATTAAGGGGCTCTTAATACTGATAAAACCATAAACCGGATCGTTGATTATTTTGTTCTTATTCAAATGAAAACTATTATAAGGCACAAAAATTGTTAATTTTATGAGCCGAGTAAAATCTCTGCAAATATTGAGATTTTCTCAAGATAATCATTTATATAAATAGAAAATATATGCAATTAGCAAATATACTTTGGGCCGATGATGAAATTGACCTTTTAAAACCTCATATTCTTTTCTTAACTGAAAAAGGATATCAAATTGACACTGCAACAAATGGTCGTGATGCACTCGATATTTTTAAAACCAAAGATTTTGATATTGTTTTTTTAGATGAAAATATGCCCGGTTTAACCGGATTAGAAACTTTAACTCAGATTAAAACCATTAACCCAGAAGTGCCGGTGGTAATGATAACCAAAAGTGAGGAGGAGTATTTAATGGAAGACGCTATTGGTTTTAAAATTGACGATTACCTAATTAAACCTGTAAACCCAAAACAAATTTTGTTAACTATAAAAAAGTTAATAGATAATAAACGTTTAGTTAGCGAAAAAACTTCTATGGCTTACCAACAAGATTTTAGAAATCTTGGGATGATTTTGAATGATAATTTAGATTACAAAGAGTGGGTTGATGTTTATAAAAAATTGATTTTTTGGGAACTTGAACTTGAAAAATTAGATGACGCTGGAATGCATGAAATATTAACTATGCAAAAAGCAGAGGCAAACGCCCAGTTTTCTAAATTTATTGAGAGAAATTATTTGGATTGGATAAAAAACCAAGACAAAGCGCCAATGCTTTCTCACCAACTTTTTAAAAAGAAAATATTTCCAAATTTAAGTGAGCAAATTCCTACTTTCTTTATTTTAATTGATAATTTAAGGTATGACCAGTGGAAAATTATTAACCCTATAATTGGTGAATATTTTAGGCTAGACGAAGAAGAAACTTATTACAGTATTTTGCCTACTGCAACTCAATATGCAAGAAACGCTATTTTTGCTGGCTTAATGCCCTCAGATATGGAAAAACGTTTCCCAGAAATGTGGCAAAATGATGAGGACGAGGGTGGTAAAAACTTATTTGAAGAAAAATTTTTAGAAGATAATATTAAAAGATCTATTAAAAAGGATGCTAAATTCTCCTATCATAAAATTCTAAATCAAGACCAGGGAAAAGATTTGAATGAGACTTTGCACAGTTTAATGGGAAACGATTTGAATGCGATAGTTTACAATTTTGTAGATATGCTTTCACACGCCCGTACTGATATGCAAATGATTAAAGAATTAGCAAATGACGATGCTGCTTACCGTTCTATTACTTTATCTTGGTTTGAGCACTCGCCTTTATTGGATTTAATAAAAAGACTTTCTCAGAAAAAAGTACGCTTGGTAATTACTACCGACCATGGTACAATTAGAGTTAAAAAGGCAAGTAAAGTTATTGGTGATAGAAATACAAATTCTAACCTAAGGTACAAGCAAGGTAAAAACCTAAATTACAATAGTAAAGAGGTGTTTTTAGTAAAAAATCCAGCGGATGCCATGCTGCCTAAATTACATGTAAGCTCTAGTTATATTTTTGCTAAAGAGGACAGCTATTTTGTTTACCAAAATAATTATAACCAGTTTGTGAATTATTTTAATGAAACTTTTCAGCATGGGGGCATTTCTATGGAAGAAATTATAATTCCGTTTGTTACCTATAAAAACAAATAGCTAGCTTTATTAAATGAAATTAGAGGTTAACGGTATTGAAGAATTAGAATTTTTAGCAAAGAAAATTTTAGAATATGCCAAACAAGAGAAGATATTTATGTTTTACGGCGAAATGGGAGCCGGTAAAACAACTTTAATAAATAGTATATGTACAGCTTTAGGCACTAAAGATCATACATCAAGTCCTACATTTTCTATTGTAAATGAGTATGAATTAAATGATGGTTCCATATATCATTTTGATTTTTACAGGTTAAAAAACCAGAGTGAAGCATTTGATTTAGGTTACGAAGATTATTTTTATTCGGGTAATTACTGTTTTATTGAATGGCCCGAGAAAATAGCAGATTTATGGCCAGAAAGCTTTGTTGAAGTGCGGTTAATGGTTTTGGATAAGAATAGAAGGATGGTTGAGTTAACCAAGGTTGGATAGAGTGGCTTATTTAACAATGAATAATTTTGATTAACACGAAATGAAGCATTGTTTTTTCATGATATTATTTAAGGGAAGGTTAAATTTATAATGTAAAATGGACGTAAAAATAACGTCCATTTTATTAAGAATATAAAATATATTACCCGCCAATAACAGCACCATCTGGTATAACAGCATTTTTCTTAACCACTATAATACCTTCTTTTATGGTGTGTGTAGCGCAATCCGAATCTGGTAAGTGCGAGCCACCTTTGATAATTACGTTATTTCCAATAAAACAATTTTTATCTAAAATTGCAGTATCTATCACACAATTATCTCCAATACCAGTAATTGGTCTATCACTTTTTGATATACCAGATATCTCATCTATTGTTTGATAAAAATCGCAACCCATTACATAACAGTTACTAATTTTTGTGCCTCTTCCAATTCTGCTTCTAATTCCAATAACAGAACGTGTTATTTCATCGGCATTAATAATACAGCCATCTGCAATAATTACACTGTCTAATTTTGTACCTTTAAACTTACTTGGAGGTAACATTCTAGCCCTAGAATATATGGGGTGTTTAGAAAATAAATTAAATTGTGGTACATCATCCGTTAAACCCAAATTGGCTTCAAAAAAAGAATCTATATTTCCAATATCTGTCCAGTAACCTTCGTATTGGTAACTAATAATTTTATTAACGCCAACAGCGTCTGGTATTATTTGTTTACCAAAATCGTGGCGTTCATTACCTTCTAGCATGTTAATTAACACATCTTTATTAAAAAGGTAAATACCCATTGAGGCTAAGTAAACTCTGCCTTGTGCTTCCATTTCTGGGCCAACTTCAGATTCCCATCCAATAATTTTCTCTGAATTTGGCTTCTCAATAAATGAAGTGATGGATAAGTCTGCATCGGCTTTTAAGATCCCAAAACTCGTCCCGTCTTTTGCGTTACAAGGGATTGTGGCTATCGTAATTTCAGCTCCTTTATCTATATGGTTTTTAATCATCTCGCTAAAATCCATCTGATATAGCTGATCACCTGAAAGTATTAAAATATATTCGCACTCATGCTGTTTTAAATGGTGTAAACTTTGACGTACAGCGTCTGCAGTTCCTTGGTACCAACCTTCGTTGCCTGGTGTTTGTTCTGCAGCTAAAATATCAACAAATGCATTTGTGAAAAAGCTAAAATTATAGGTGTTCTTTATGTGTTTGTTTAAAGACGCTGAATTAAATTGTGTTAATACAAACATTCGTCTTAAACCCGAATTTAAACAATTTGAAATTGGAATATCTACTAAACGGTACTTGCCAGCAATTGGAACTGCTGGTTTAGAACGGGTAGCCGTTAGTGGTGAAAGCCTAGAGCCTTGACCGCCGCCAAGAATAATGGAGATAACTTTATTTTCTAACATATAATTTAAATTAAGCTTTTATATAGTGTATAATATTCTTCGGCAGATTTGGTCCAAGAAAAATCTAAACTCATCATGTTTTTGCGAACCTGGTTTAATTTTTTAACGTCTTGATACAAATTTAAGCCTCTTTCTACAGCATGTATCATTTCATATATATCTAAGTTATCAAATCTGATACCATAACCTTCTCTTTCGATAATATCTATAACAGAATCTTTTAAACCTCCAGTTGATCTTACAATTGGGACAGTACCGTAACGTAAGGCATATAATTGGTTTAAACCACACGGTTCAACCCTTGATGGCATGAAAATAAAATCTGCACTAGCGTATATTTTATGCGACAAAGTCTCGTCATACCCAATATAACAATTATAATTAGTAAGGTATGACTGTATTTCTTTCAAATCGTTTTCAATTTGCTTATCACCAGATCCTAGCAGCATAAAACATACTTGTCCTTGGTTCCGTAGAAAAATTTCCTTAATTAGTTCGGCCAACATTTCGGCTCCTTTTTCTACTACTAACCTTCCAATAAAAGTAAACAAAGGCAAATTAGGGTCTAATCCAAACTCGGTACAAAGGTCTTTTTTGTTTTTTTCTTTCCCGCTTTTAACAGTGCTTAGCTGATAATTATGGTTAAGCATTGGGTCGGTTTTAGGGTTCCAAACCTCAACATCAATACCGTTTAAAATACCAACACCTTTTTGCCCTTCTAATTCAAATAAAAACTCTAAACCGTTTGAGTTATAGTTAAGCTCTAATAAATAACTTGGAGATACGGTGGTATATTTCCAACAGCATTTAATAGCCGCTGCTAAAGGATTTATGCAATCTTTCCATTCTAATAAACCACCAGTAGAAGCCTCAACCTCAGGTAAGTAATAAAACTTCTCCCAACTCATCCATCCTTGGTATTGCCCATTATGTATGGTAAAAACAGATGGCGTTTTTGCTAAACTATTAAATTTGCCAGAATGTTGTATTAAATAAGGAACTAAGCCAGTATGATGATCATGACAGTGAAAAACATCAATTTGTTTATTTGAAGCAACAATCCATTCTAAAACAGCAATTTGAAAAGCAACAAATTGTTCGGTTTCATCTGGGTAAGAGTAAATTTCTGGTCTATCTAATAATTCGGGTATTTTAACCAAATACAATTCAAAACCCAAAATATTATTAGTTTCTTTTAAGATTTGAAAATCGAAACTTCTAAAACCTAACTTTGAAGAACTTTCAAAAACGGTTTCAAAGCTATGTGTGGTTACAAATTTTCGCTCATAATAAGGCATTACAACCATTGCATTTAAACCTAAACCAACCTGATATTTTGGAAGTGCACCAACAACATCTCCTAAACCACCTGCTTTAGCAACCGGATAGCATTCTGCACTTAAATGTAAAACGTTCATCATTATTTTGTGTGCTTTAAATTAGTATTATCTTTTGCAAATTTCAAGGCTCGCAAAAAATAAAGTTGATTTAATGCGAAAATTATAAACTTTGCAAATAATGAGTATATTTTGTGAAATTATTTAATAAAAATAAGCGAAACTGTTTTATGTTTTAATCTTCTTTGTTTCTTATGATGATTGGATAAGCAAATGTTTTTCTTTGATTATCTATTTCTACAGGAGAAATTGTGATTAAAACAGTGTCTTTAATCGTTTTCCCTCTTATAAAAGATGGAATCCAATAATTTACATCTTGCAAAGCTTGCTTTATTAATTGGCTTTGAATTGGTGCAATACTATCTATTAAGCTTACTTCTAAAGATTTTCCGGTGCTATCTATTACCACAGCTACCTTAAATGAAGCTTTCGGCGAATTTGCTTGTTCCCAAAATAAAGGCAAGTTATTATTTAAGTACTCCTGTAAATAAAAGTTATATCCTTGATTATCGTCTATTGTACAATTTTTGTAGGTTAATTTTTTTGTATTGTAGAAATTAAAGCTAGGATAAAGCTGCAAAAGCGATTCTTTTTTAGAAACACCCGCAGGATATATATAGTTAGAGCTTATAAATACACCCTTTTTATAATACTCATTGCCTATAAAATCTATAGATTTATTTGGAAACACAATGTTAGTTAACCAATTACCAACTGGCACACCATTATTAATGCGTCCATTAAAATTTATTCCATTGTAACCAAACTCGTTAAAATTTAATACTTCTTGGGTAAAACCATATTTGCCTTTTCCGTTAACAACCTTTTGCACTCCATACACATTCCAAAAATCTTTAATTTGAGCAATGTTATTTACAAATTGAATTTTTAACCAAATTTCCCCACTAGGATAATAAAAAGACCATGTACCAAAAGGTTGGTCATCATCAAAAAAAGCGTCAAATTTTGGAATTCCGGCTGGATAAAAACCTTTAAAATTTCCATCCATTTTGCCTTCTTTGTAATTACCAGTTAGCGCAATGGTATTGTTGTTATAGTAATCTGTAAAAAAACCATCAAATCCATTTGTACTTGGACTGTATTTGCATACTCGGGTATAATATTTGAATTCGCAGTTTTGGTCTGCTAAATAATATTGCTCATCAAAGTACAAATGAACATAACCATCAACAGATTTTTTTAGATAGTTTTCTGCTGCTAGTTGCGAAAAAGAAGTTTTAACTATAATGAGTAAAACAATAATAATTGCAAATTTTTTCATTTTAATGTGCTTCTAACCAATTCATTCCCTCTCCAACTTCTACCAACAAAGGCACTTTGGTTTTTATGGCATTTTGCATTCGGTTTTTAATAATTTCTTTCATTTGCTCTTTTTCAGATATTAAAACATCAAACACCAACTCATCGTGTACTTGCATGGTCATTTTAGATTGTAGCTTTTGGTCTTTTATGTCCTGATGGATTTTCAGCATCGCAATTTTAATCATATCAGCTGCAGAACCTTGTATGGGTGCGTTTATAGCGTTTCGTTCTGCAAAACCACGTACCATTTGGTTTGCCGAGTTGATGTCTCTTAAATACCTTCTACGTCCCATAATGGTTTCTACATATCCATTTTCACGGGCAAAATTCATGGTATCAGCCATGTACTTTTTAATGCCAGCATATTGCTCAAAATAGTTTTCTATAATTTCTGCGGCTTCCTTTCGGGGGATGCCTAATGTTTGTGATAATCCAAAAGCAGATTGACCATAAATGATACCAAAGTTTACTGCCTTTGCATTTCTTCTTTGGTCAGATGTTACTTCTTCTAATGCGATACCGTAAACTTTTGCTGCTGTTGCGGTGTGAATATCTAAGCCCTTTACAAAAGCGTCCATCATATTTGGGTCTTCGCTTATTTCTGCAATAATGCGCAATTCTATCTGCGAGTAATCTGCAGAAAGTAAAATATGGTTTTCGTCTCTTGGAATAAACGCTTTCCTTACTTCTCTTCCTCTAGCTGTTCTAATAGGTATATTTTGAAGGTTTGGATTGTTAGAACTTAACCTACCTGTTGCAGCAACGGCTTGGTTGTAAGAAGTATGAACTCTTCCCGTTTTTGGGTTAACCAACTGAGGCAAAGCATCTACATAAGTAGATTTTAATTTTTGCAATTGCCTAAAGTCTAAAATATCTTGTACAATGTCTGATTTTGGAGCTAATGCCAAAAGCACATCTTCACCTGTTTGGTACTGCCCAGTTTTAGTTTTTTTAGCTTTTTCGTCAAGCTTTAATTTATCAAATAAAACTTCACCCAATTGCTTTGGCGATGCTAAATTGAATTTTATACCGGCTTTTTCATAAACAGCTTTTTCTAACCTAATTACCTCAATTTCTAACTCTTTAGAATAGTTTTGCAATTGCTCCATATCAATTCTAACGCCTTCAATCTCCATATCTGCTAATACATAAACTAGCGGATTTTCAATTTCTTCGATAAGCTTACTTGCATTTACCTCTTTAAGCATTGGCTCAAAAACATCATGCAGTTGTAGGGTTATATCCGCATCTTCACCAGCATATTCTTTAACCGTTTCCATATCAACATCTCGCATGGTGCCTTGATTTTTGCCCTTTTTGCCAATTAATTCTGTAATTGAAACAGGCGTATAACCCAAGTAATTTTCTGCCAATACATCCATATTATGCCTAGTGTCTGGGTCAATTAAATAATGAGCCAGCATGGTATCAAACAGATCGCCAGCTACTTCAATGCCGTACCATTTCAGTATTAAAATATCGTATTTAATGTTTTGCCCAATTTTTTTGATGGCTGGGTTTTGTAAAATATTAGCAAACTCATGTACCACGGTTTTGGCTTCCGCCTGATTTTCTGGAACTGGAACGTAATAAGCTTCACCTACATTAAAGCTAAAGGATAAACCTACCAACTCTGCATTATTGGCATCAATTCCAGTAGTTTCAGTATCAAAACAAATTGCTTTTTGTTGAGCTAAGGTTTTTACTAATTCTACTCGTTTTTCAGCATCATCAATTAAATGGTAAGTATGTGTGGTGTTCTCAATGTTTTTACCACCTTCAACAAATGTTGCTGCTTGCGCCGGTGTAATGCTAATGTTGGTTATTCCTTGTGGTGCTGTTGGGCTACCAAATAAATCCATTTGGCCATTATTATTTCCTTTAGTTTCCGAAACGCTAAAATCTTCGCCAAATACTCTTTTACCTAAAGTTCTAAACTCTAACTCGGCAAAAAGAGGTTCTAATTTCTCTTTATCCGGCGGCCCAATTCTAAAACTTTCTTCATGAAACTGAATGGGTGCATTTAGTAATATAGTAGCCAGTTTTTTCGAGAGTAAACCTTGTTCTGCATAGGCTTCTACATTTTCTCGCTGTTTACCTTTTAATTCATGACTGTTAGCAATAATGTTTTCCATAGAACCATAAGTTTTTATTAAACTCTTGGCAGTTTTTTCGCCAATTCCAGGTATTCCAGGGATGTTATCCACAGCATCGCCCCAAAGGCCCAAAATATCTATTACTTGGTGTACATGCTCAATTTCCCATTTAGCTAAAACTTCTTTCACACCCATTATTTCCATGTCGTTACCCATACGAGATGGCTTATAAACATAAATATTTTCTGAAACGAGCTGGGCAAAATCCTTGTCAGGCGTCATACAATAAACAGTATAGCCCTCTTTTTCTGCCTGTTTAGCTAAAGTTCCAATAATATCATCAGCCTCAAACCCATCTGATGTTAAAACAGGAATATTAAACCCTTCTATCAATTTAAAAACGTAAGGTAACGCTGCAGATAAATCTTCGGGCATGGCTTGTCTTTGTGCTTTATACGCTTCAAACTCTATATGTCTTTCCGTTGGCGCGTTGGTATCAAATACAACAGCAATATGCGAAGGATTCTCTTTTTTTAAAACCTCTAAAAGCGTGTTGGTAAAACCCATTACAGCTGATGTATTTATACCTGTTGACGTAAATCTCGGGTTTTTACTTAATGCAAAATGTGCTCGGTAAACTAGCGCCATACCGTCTAACAGAAAAAGTTTTTTTGACATGATTATATTTTTGGATTGCCTAAAATAGGCATTTCTTCAAATTTAATATTTTGTATGGTTGATTTAGATTTTATAATTGGGTATTTTTGATTGGGTTGTTTTTTAGTGCAAAGGGTAAAAAGTTTTGCACAGCGGAAAAAGAGATTTTTTAACCGCAGAGTTGAATAAATAAAAATCTGTGGTAATTTGCGAAATCTGCGGGAGAATTTAACCCTTCTTTACCACAAATGGCGCTAAGATTTTCACAGAGTCAACAAAGGTTTTTTTAACGCTGAAAACTCAGCGGTCACAAAGTTGAGTTGTTAAATTCAAGCTTAAGAAATTTTATAAAATAATTTTTGAAAATTATATAAACTATGGAACAACACGGAATTATATTATTTGACGGGGTTTGCAATTTATGCGATGGCTTTGTGCAACGTATTATTGCTGCTGATACTAAAGATTATTTCCGTTTTGCGTCTTTACAATCTGATGTGGCTAAAGATTTATTAAAAAACCATCCCAATTTACAAGATTTCAAAAGTATAGTTTATATAGAGAATGAGAAGGTTTATACCAAATCTAGCGCAGCCATAAAAATTAGTAGCCATTTAGGTTTCACGTGGAAAATTCTACAAATGGGTTATATTTTACCTGCTTTTTTAAGAGATGGCATTTATAATATCATAGCTAAAAACAGGTATAAATGGTTTGGTAAAAAAGACCAATGTATGGTGCCAACGCCAGAGTTAAGGGCAAAGTTTTTATAGAATAAAGGGATAATTTACAAAAAAATCATCCCTTTTTTATTTATTCTGTATCTAACGGTTTCTCCCTCTTAGAGCCATCATACAACTCATACGCTAACAAACGGCAATCTAACTTCCCATTATAAAACTCCATTCTTTTAGATGCTTTTAAGCCAATTTTCTTTGCTAAATCTGGGTTTCCTGTAAAAATATAACCTTTATAACCTTTACAGCTTTGTTTCATAAAATCGCCCATGCGTTTATAGGTAGCAACAAGGTCTGAGTGTTGACCTAAACGCTCTCCATATTCTGGGTTAAACATAACTACACCACTTCCCTCCGGTATCTCAGTATCTGCAAAATCGCAAGTTTGGAAATCAATAATTTGATCTACACCTGCAGTCATCGCATTTTTAATAGAAATATCAACAGCATCATCGGAAATATCTGTAGCAATAATTTTAAAATCTATGTTTTTAACAATCTGATCTTTTAAAATCTTGCGTTCAGCAAAAAACACCTCTTCATCGTAGCCTAAAATATGCATAAAACCATAATTCATACGCAATAAACCTGGTGTACGTTTGGTTGCAATTAAAGCAGCCTCAATAGCTAAGGTGCCAGAGCCACACATAGGGTTTACAAAGTTAGATTGTTGATCCCAGCCTGTTGCAAAAATAGTCCCAGCAGCTAATGCTTCTAACATTGGTGCTTTACCTGGTATTTTACGGTAGCTATGTTTTGCTAACGTTTCGCCAGAGCTATCGATATAAATTTCAGCCTTCTCATTTTTCCAGTATAAATGGATTACCACTTTTGAATAATCAGAGCCAGAATCGGGTCTTATTTTGTGTTTTTCTTTAATTCTATCAACAATTGCATCCTTAACTCTAAGATTTGCAAACAGCGGAGTGGTGATTGTTGGGTTATCCACATTTGACGTAACAGAAAAATATCCACTAAAATCTATTAATTTTTCCCACTCTAATTTCACCAATTTTTGGTGCAATTCATCATGGTCTTCTGCAGTAAATTCATGCAATCTGTACAAAACCTGACTGGCACATCGAAGGTTGAGATTCAGCTTTATACAGTCGTTTAAGCTCACATTTAGCTCAACACCGGTTGGGAAAACTCGGGTTGGTTTAAAGCCTAATTCTAGCACCTCTTTTTCAAGGTAAGTTGCTAACCATTTATTGCAGGTGATGATCACCTTTGAGGGAGTGTTGAAAACTTGATTCATATAGGAGCGCAATTTACTGAAATAAATTTTAGAGATTTGGAACAGATTCAAACGATTTTAATTATGGATATCAAAGGAAAAGTTCACTTCGTGTCTGATGTTATAAATGTAACAGACAGCTTCAGAAAAAGAGAGTTAGTAATAGAGTTTGCAGAAAACCCTCAATACCCAGAATTTGTAAAGTTTGAAGCAATACAAGACAGAGTTTCTTTAATGGATAACGTTAAAGTTGGTGAGGATGTAGAGGTTTTCTTCAATTTAAAAGGAAGAGAATGGACTAACAAACAAGGTGAAAAACAATATTTTAACACCTTACAATTATGGAAAGTTAATGCCTTAGGTGCTGCAGAAGCAGGCCAAGCAACTCCGGCTTACGCTCCGCCTGTTGATATTTCAGCATCGGCAGATGAGGGAGACGACCTTCCATTCTAAAAACAGCCTATTTTCTAATTACAATGCGATAAAAAGCGGCTTCAACATCCCACGTTGACCGCTTTTTTTGGTTTTAGGATTTATCCCAAATTACGCAATAGAAAGTTGAAAGGGATAATCAAAGTTGGTAGTTTGCCCCCAAATACCCAT